>CAZPSO010000047.1:2924-13233 GCA_964588895.1 uncultured Tessaracoccus sp. | reverse complement strand
TGCCGCCACGGTCATCTGGGCGCTGCCGACGGCGCAGAACGTCTACCAGTTCTCGTTGCGTTACGACGCTGCCCCGGTGCTCTCCCGTGATGTGATCCTGCTCACCACCTTCCTGTCTTTCCCCGTGGTGCTCCTGATCGCCGCCCTGATCCACCCGTGACGCAAGGGCGGCACCGCCTCGTCTCCGATCGATGCATCCGATCCGCCGAACCAAGTCCACCCAACGTTGGGATCCTCACCGCAATAGCTGCCAGAAGTGCTCGAAGGCCACCGAGGTTCCGGGAGCCTCCAGCGACAGGGTCGTGAACAACGCAGCAGACTTCCCCGTGAGCGGGTTGGTGTAGCCGATTGTGCCCAACCCTCCCGCCCACCCCAAGGAGCCGTCGGGGCGCGTCTCCACCTGGAACCCGTACCCGGAGCCGGGTTCGAGGAACTCGGTGGCGGTCTCGCGCTGTCCGGGGGTGAGCTGGTCGGTGGCCAGCTGGATGGCAGATCCGCGACTGATGACGGGCCCACCCGTGGCCAGGGCGTCCAGGAGCAGCAGATAGTCCCCGACTGTGGAGACGAGTCCACACGAGAGCGACTCGAACTGGGGGGTGGTGGTGAAGACGTCCGTGGGCCGCCCCAAGATCTCGAGGTTGCCGTCGGCGTCGGCACCGTAATACGTGGGCATGCGGGCAGGGTCACCGACCAACCCGGTGTCGGCCAGGCCCAGGGGGCCGGTGACATGCTCGGCAAGGAGACCAGAGACGGACTCGCTGGTGGCCCGGGCCAGCAGGATTCCGAGCACGTCGCTGCTGGTGTGATAGTGCCAGCGCCGCCCCGGCTGACTGGCGAGCGGGAGGCCACCGAGGCGGCGCAGATACTCATCGTGGCTCATCGGTGGGGGGTACGGGCCGGGCGCGATGTGCTGCCTGGACATCGCGCCGGACAACGGACCCCGCTCCGGCACCCAGCCGAAGCCCGGAGTCATGGTGAGCAAGTGGCGCAGGGTGATGGGGCGCTCCGCCGGCACCACCTCGTCCAGCGCACCATGGGGTTGGACCAGGACGCGGGGGTGCGCGAGTTCTGGGAGGCGCTCACCGATAGGGGCATCGAGGGCGAGGGCACCGAGCTCCACGAGCCGCATGGCCAGCATGCCGCCGATGGGCTTGCTGTTGGAGGTGAGGGCGAACTGGCTTTCCTCCGACATCCCGGAACCACCGAGAGCACGGGAGCCGCCGGCCACCAGTTGAGATCTTCCCCGTTCCCGTAGGCCGAGGACGTAGCCGATCAGCTTCCCTTCGGCCACCAGCTCGTCGAGGGCCTTCGCGACGGATTCGATTCCTGTCATGGACCAACACTATGCATGGGCTCACACACTTGCGCGGCACCACCCGGATCGCTCACGCCTGCTCCCTTTCCAAGGCACACGCGATTACTCACTCACCACACGAGGGGGATGCCGTGGCACGCTCAGCACAACGCATGGCCCGGCTGCTGGATGCGCCCGGGGCCAGCCCGGGTTGGTGTTCAAGGTTTGTCGAAGCTGCTGTAGGCTGTTCACGATAGTGGCTGCAAGTGGCAGGAAGCAGGGATGGGCATCGATGCGTCGGGATCCAGAGGGCAGACTCGGCCCCAACCTACGTCGGGCGGTCAAGCCCGGCGAGCGTGACAAACCCGACATCGAACACGCGGACGGGGTGTGGCGCATTCGCTCGCTCGCCACCGCGCGCACCGTCCTGCGTGCCAGACACCAGACCACGCAGGCCGGCTTCACCGCCGAACACATCCCCAAGGGTTTCCTGAAGCACCATCCCATCCTCATCTCCGACGGCCCCCTGCACGACGAGCAGCGCTCCAAGGTGGGACGCTTCTTCGCCCCGAAAGTGGTGGACCAGCGCCACCTGCCCGGAATCGAGGCGACCGCAGACAGGCTGCTGGCCGAGGCCGGGGAAGAATTCGCGCTGGACGAGTTGGCCCTGTGGTTCAGCGTCGAGGTCACGTCGCGGATCGTGGGCCTCACGGAATCACCCGTCAAGGCCATGGGCCGCCGCCTGGAGGCGTTCTTCCGACAGCCCCCGGCCGACCTGACCAAACCGGACCTGGGCCGCACCCGGATCCAGTGGATGCAGGCAGCGGGTCGCGCCCTGGGGCCCCTCATCAGGTTTCACCTGGCCGACGTGCGCCCAGCCATCCGGGCACGTCGGCGCGCGCCGCAGGCCGACGTCGTCAGCCACCTCATCGCCGAGGGGTACACGAACGCCGACATCCTCGTCGAGTGCCTCACATACGGCACCGCCGGCATGGTCACCACCCGCGAGTTCATCACCATGGCCACGTGGCACCTGTTGGAGAACCCACCGCTGGCCGCACGCTACCGCGAGGCCGGGCGCGTGGAACGCCACGCCATCCTCAACGAGATCATCCGGCTGGAACCCGTCGTGGGACACCTCTACCGAAGGGCCCAGGCTCCCATCCAGCTCGAGGGCGGACTCACCATCGCCGAAGGCGATCTGATCGACGTGTGCGTGCGGGACACCAACGCCGACACCTCAGTCGTGGGCGAGGCGCCCCTGGGCCTGGATCCGGACCGCAAGCTCCCGCCCGGCGTCGACCCCTCGGGTCTTGCCTTCGGCGACGGGGCCCACCGGTGCCCCGGACAGCCTCTGGCCATCACGGAGACCGACGTGCTGCTCACCCGCCTGCTCGCCATGAACCCCGACATCGTGCGAGAGCCGGAACTGGGATGGGACGACCTCATCGAGGGCTACCGTCTCCGTGGCCTTCGACTCCGCACCACCACCACCCCCGCGACGAGGAGAACCTCCTGACGATGTTGGACCCATACCAGTACCTGCTGCTCATGGCTGCCTGCGTGCTCATCACGCTCCCCCTGGAGTTCGTGCTGCGCGCACGCGTCTACCGCAGGCCCCTCAGGCTCCTGCTGGCGATGCTCCCGATGTTGATCATCTTCGTGGCGTGGGACGTGCTGGGCATCGTGCGTGACCATTGGACCTACAGCGAGCAGTTCACCACCGGAATCATGCTGGGTGTCATGCCGCTGGAGGAGCTGGTGTTCTTCATCGTGGTGCCAATATGCGGCCTGCTCTCCTACGAGGGTGTCGGCTACGTGCTTGGTCGGATGAAGGAGCGCAAGGATGCCTGAGTACACGGTCTTGACCCTGATCGCCGTGCCGGCCGTGGTCCTCGTGGAGGTCTTCTGGCTCAAGACGGGCATCTTCCGGTCGCTGCAGTACTGGATATCGCTGGCCATCGTGATGTTCTTCCAGATCTGGGTGGACGGTTGGCTCACCAAGCTGTCCAACCCGATCGTGATGTACAACCCAGAGCACCACTCCGGCATCCGCTTCCCGTGGGACATACCGATCGAGGACTTCGGGTTCGGCTGGGCCATGATCACGCTGACCGTCATGGTCTGGATCCTGCTCGGCCGCCGGGAAGAGACCGCATGACCACCACCGCCGCCTTCGATCACGGCGCCCCGCACTATGACCTCATGGTCCACCTCAACCCTGGCTACCACCGGGAACTTGCGCGCGCCGCCGGCGCACTCGCGCAGCGGCTCGATCGACCCACCCCCCGCCTGCTCGACCTGGGCTGCGGCTCCGGGGCCTCGACGAGGGCCCTGGCGGACGCCACCGGCCCGGGGGCCAGCATCCTGGGGCTGGACGCCTCGCCGGGAATGTTGGCTGTGGCCCGCTCCAAGGACTGGCCAGCCGGCGTGCGATTCGATCAGGCAACCTCCGGGGAACTGGACGTCGGTGCACTCGGATCGGGCACCCACGATGGCGTGCTCGCCTGCTACCTGTTCCGCAACGTCCCGGCCGAGCGCCGCGATCACGCGCTCTCGGAAGTCTTCGAGCTGCTGCGGCCCGGTGGCTGGTTGACCATCCAGGAGTACTCGGTGGCCGGCAACCCGGGCGCACGGCGCGTCTGGGACGTCGTCAGCCACGCGGTGATCATCCCGCTCGGCGTGGTCATCGACCGCAGCCCCCACCTGCACACCTACCTGTGGCGGAGCGTCATCGAGTTCGACACCGTCAACCGGTTCGCCGACCGGTTGGTGGCTGCCGGATTCGCCGACGTCGCCCACCGCACGGCCAAGGGTTGGCAGCGCGGAATCCTTCACACCTTCGTTGCGCGCAAACCCGAGGAGAAGCCATGACCCAGTCCCGTCCCGGTCGAGACCGCCGGGCCGTTCGTCACGCCGCCCCCGTCGGCGCGCCACACCTCACCGATGACCGGCACGTGCTGGTTGTGGGGGGAGGCATCGCCGGGCTGGCGGCGGCCACCGGACTGGCCGAGCGAGGGGCCCGGGTCACCCTGTTCGAGTCCACTGCACGCCTGGGTGGCCGCGTGGCAGCCTGGCCCCTGGACGAGGGTCGCACGATGAGCCGCGGCTTCCACGCCTTCTTTCGGCAGTACTACAACCTGCGCGCCCTGCTGAAGCGGATCGACCCCAACTTGGAGTTCCTGGTTCCCATCGAGGACTACCCACTGCAGCGCCCCGACGGCACACGCGAGTCCTTCGCGGGACTGGCCAGGACCCCACCCGCCTCGTTCATCCAGTTCGTGCTTCGCAGCCCGGCGTTCACCTCCCGCACCCTCGCCCAGGTGAACGTCTCAGCGGCGCTGGAGCTGCTCCAGGTCCGGTTCCCCCAGACGTATTCCGACTACGACGGCGAATCCGCCGCCTCGTTCCTCGACCGGCTGCGCTTCCCGCAGGGCGCCCGCGACCTCGCGCTCGAGGTCTTCGCGCGTTCCTTCTTCGCGGATCCCTCCGAGTTCGGGGCCGGCGAGCTGGTGGCCATGTTCCACACCTACTTCCTCGGGTCCGCGGAGGGCCTGTTGTTCGACGTGCCCGATGACGACTACGACACCGCCTTGTGGGCTCCACTTGGATCGCACCTGCACTGTCTGGGCGTCGAGGTGCACACCGACGCGGTGGTCGAGGCAGTCGACATCAGCGAGGATGCCGCCTCGTTGGTGGTTGACGGCAACCACGTGACCGGCGACGCGGTGGTCCTGGCCGCTGACCCCCGCTCCACACGCCGGCTGGCCTCCACCATCTCCGGCAATGCGCTTTCGGGGTGGCAGGACGCCGTCGCGGAGACGTACAACGCGCCCCCGTTCACCGTGGTACGTCTGTGGCTTGCCACCCCCGTGGCCCCCGAGCGCCCAGCGTTCCTCGGCACTTCGGGGTATGGGCCGCTGGACAACATCTCGGTGCTGGAGCGTTTCGAGGACGGCGCCACCCAATGGGCACGGGAGCGCGGCGGTTCGGTGGTGGAACTGCACGCTTACGCCTGCCACCCGGAGGTCGCCACCGACGCCTCTGCGGCTCACGGGGTGGTGGAACGGCTCGAGGCCGAGATGCACCGCATCTTTCCAGAGACCGCCAGCGCCGAGGTGCTCCACCGCGAAGTGCTGATCGAGGACGACTGCACCCTGATCGGACCCCATGGGTGGGATCGACGTCCCGGCGTCGCCACACCGTCGCCCCGGCTGATGCTGGCCGGTGACTGGGTGCGTACCGGCTATCCGGTGGCGTTGATGGAACGCGCCGCCACCACCGGTTTCCTCGCCTCCAACATGCTGCTGGAAAATTGGGGGGTGGGCGGTCACCCTCTGTGGACGGCCCCGATGAACGGGCTCCTCAGGCGCTCAATCCGACGGTGACCGCGCGCAGGGCCACGCCCACCTTCTGCCGTCGGGGGACGCGGATGCGACCCGAGAACACGTCGTAGTCCGCAGCCTCGATACGGTCCAGGATCCGGCTGTAGAGGACCAGTGCCGTCCCCACGCAGCGTCGTGACGCCGGCGGCAGCATGGACAGGCCCCGGCGCCCCTCCGCGTACAGGGCCCGGTTGCGGGCCACCTGGTCAGCCATCATGGAGCGCCATTCCGGGGTGACGCGGCGGAGAAACGGATCGGCACCGTGGCGCTGCAGATCATCCTGGGGGATGTAAACCCGGCCCCGGTCAAGGTCCTCGGCCACGTCGCGGAGGAAGTTGGTGAGCTGGAATGCGTTGCCCAGCGCGCGGGCGGGCCCCTTCGCTTCGGGAGTCAAAGGTTGCAGGACGGGCAACATCATCTCTCCGATGACGGCCGCCGAGCCCTCCATGTAGCCGTCCCGGAGCGCCTCCCAGGTGGGCCACGTTTCCTGCACCAGGTCGAGGGCCATGGCGTCGAAAAACCGCTCGAAGCATTCCGGATCGGTCTGGCGCCGGCGAATGCTGTCCACGATGGCGGCCATCACCGGCTGGTTGGAGCGGCCGGCCGCCAACGCCTCGAAGAACTCCTGCCGAAAGGCAGCCAGGCGCTCGTCGGGACTCCCCTCCACGGGGACCGCGTCATCCACCTTCTCGGGCTCGTCGACAATGTCGTCGGCCAGCCGGCAGAGGGCGTAGACGGCGTACACGTCGCGACGCTGCGCCCTGGGCAACAGGAGGGCCCCCCAGTAGTACGTGGTGCCGTACTGGCGGGTCAGCTCCCCCGCGCGCCGGTAGCCGGCCTGAAGCAGTTCGTTCATCCAAACATCTCCTCGATGCGTTTGGCTGCCAGCTTGCCGGAGATCAGGACCATCGGGATGCCGACACCCGGGGTGGTGCCGGAACCAGCGAAGACCAGGCCCGGGATGCGCTTGTCGACGTTGCGGGGCCGGAAGGGACCGGTCTGGGGGAATGTGTGGGCCAGGGCGAAGGGGGTGCCCGCCGCCATGCCCTGGCGTTCCCAGTCCTCGGGCGTGACGAGTTCCTCGGTGACGATCTGCGTGGGGTAGCCGAAGTCGGTGAGGAATTCCAGCATGCGCTCCCGCAGCCTCGGGCCCTCCCGGCTCCAGTCCAGCCGACCCACGTGCAGGTTCGGGGTGGGCTCCAGCACGTAGAGGCTGTGGTGCCCCTCCGGGGCCGCCGCTGTGTCGTCGACGGATGGCACGGCCACGAACCGGGACGGATCCATCATGGGCCGTCCTCGCTCCATGAGGTCTTCGAACGCATCGTCCCACGCGTGCCCGAAGTGGATGTTGTGGTGGCCGACCCCTTCGGGCAGCTCGCCCTTGACACCAACGTGCCACACCAAGGCGCTGGGTGAGTACTGCCCACGGCGGACGGTGCGCGGTGGCTCCACGTCGGGCAGCAGCCACCGGTAGGCGGTGGGGAGGTCAACGGTGACGAGGACCGCGTCACCCTTCATGCGCTCACCACCCGCCAGGCGTACACCGGTGGCACGCCCATCGCGACCCCGCTCCACGCGCTCGACTGTGGTGGAGTAGCGGATCTCCACGCCGGCGTCCTCGGCAACGCGCGCCATGGCCGCCGGAACGGCATGCATGCCGCCCTCGGGGAACCAGACCCCCTCGATGGAGTCCATGTAGGTGATGACCGCATACAGGGCCAGGGCCTTGGCGGGCGCCATGCCGGCGTACATGGCCTGGAAGCTGAAGACCCGGTGCAGTCGCTCGTCGGTGAAACGTCGGGAGATGGCCTTGCCCAGACGACCGAAACCACCCAGGCCCACGAGCTTCGCGGCCGCCACCGGGTTGCGGAAGAGGCCGAGGGGAGAGTCGAAGTTGACGTCGATGAAGTTGGGCAGCTCCACATCATTGAGCTGCTTCAGCCACGCGACGAACCGGTCGAAGGCGGCGGCGTCCTGGGCACCGCACTCGGCGGCGATTTCCTGCCGCATCAACTCGTGGCCGGGGCGAACCCGCAGCGTCGAGCCGTCAGCGAAGAAGGCGTGGTAAGCGGGGTCGAGGAGCTGCATCGACAACTGCTCCTCGGAGCTCGTGCCCAGTGCTGCGAACGCCTCGTCGAGCAGGGACAGCATGGTGAACACCGTCGGACCGGTGTCGAACCGGAAACCATTCTTGCTGAGAGTGCCCTGGCGCCCCCCGGGGAAGTCCTCGCGCTCCACCACCGTAACCCGGTGTCCGGCGCCGGCCAGGTGCATGGCCGCGGCGAGCCCGGACAGGCCGGCTCCCACCACGACGACGTGCCGAGAACTGCTCATTTGTTCCTCCAGGCCATGGCTTGTGCGACTTCCCTGATACCCGCCGTGCCGGCGTCAGCCAAGGCGTGACCCTCGAGACGCTCCAGCCCGGATGTGAGGGCGTCGGCGATCTGGCGTTCCAGTTCGGCGTCCACTCCCACCTCGCGCATGGCCTCGGCGAGCCTGTCGACGGTTTCGATGCCAACCTCCGGAGTTCCCAGCTTGGGCAGCATGGCGGCTGGCTCGCCGGTGAGCCGGTCCCGGGCCAATGACACCAGCACGGTTGCCTTGCCCTCCAGGAGGTCGTCGCCGGACGGCTTGCCCGTGACCTCCGGATCGCCCCAGACACCAAGGTATTCGTCGCGCAGCGCGAAGGCGCGGCCGATGTGGTCGCCGCATTCCGTGAGGGCCTTGACCACCCGAGCGTCGGCACCGGCTGTGAGCGCGGCCAACTGCAGCGGGCGGGCAACCGTGTAGCGTCCGGTCTTCAGCACCGCCACCTTCTCCGCATGGGCCTGGTCGCTACGTGCAGCCGCGGCGCCGGTCAGGTCGGCTCTCTGACCGGCGATCAGCTCCAGGGACAAGCCGTACCACGCCCGCCTGAGTGGCTTGGGCAGGTCATCGACCAGCCGATCGGCCAGCATGTGGGCCAGGTCGCCCAGCAGGATGGCCAGGTTGCGGCCGAACACCGCACTGTCACCCCTGGCGTGCGCCGCGCGGTGCCACCCGTCGGCCTCGACGTGAGCGGCTGGGCGGCCGCGGCGGCTGTCGGACCCGTCCATGACGTCATCGTGCACCAGCGCGAACATGTGGAGGGTCTCCAGCGCGGCAGCCATCCGCACCAGGTCCCGGTACGCGGCGGTGCCGTGGCCGCCTCCTGCGGCGATGAATCCCCAGTAGGCAATGATGACACGCATCCTCTTGCCGCGCCCGACGAGCAGCTCTCCCAGCCAGCGTGGCAAGTCGCTGGGGAGCACGTCGACCCCGATGTCGGAGACGTGGGCAGCCCATTCCGTGTCGAGGTCCTCCAGCGCCTCTGAGAGCAGCGCGTCCACATCGCGCATCATCAGGGCCAGGCGCAGAGAACCCTCGTGGGCCCTGCGACCCTCGTCGCGTGCACCCGATGCGGATCCGGGGCCGCGATGCCCACCCTCACTGTGGGCGGTACGGAAGGAGTGGGAGAGCGTCGACGACATAGGCTTGTCCAATGTTTGTTTAATGTTGGAGAGACTCTAGCGGGATTGCCCGGTCCAGGACAAGGCCTGTTCAATGTTTGTCCAAGATTTGCTACGATCATTCAGCCTTACCCGTGCCTTCGAAAGGCCCAGCGTGTACACCGTGAAACAGGTCGCCTCCCTCACCGGCGTGAGTGAAGCGACGCTGCGAGCGTGGGAGCGGCGCTACGGCGTGGTGGATCCCATTCGCTCCCCCGCCGGTTACCGCCTCTACGACGAGGACCAACTGGCGGTACTGCGCGAGATGGCGTCCCTGGTCCACGAGGGCGTTCCGGCATCCAGAGCGGCCGAAGTCATGCGGGAAGGCACCCGCCGGAGGGTCCCGCGAAACGACCCGGTGGACGACCTCGTCGCGGCCGCCGCCGACCTGGACCCGCTCAGGTTGCGCGCCACCATCGCGCACGCCTTCGGCGCCACGTCGTTCGAGCAGGTGGCCGAGAGGTGGCTCCCGGAGCAGATCGAAAAGGTGGGGCAGGCGTGGGAGTGCGGCGAATTGAGCGTCGCGCAGGAGCATTTCGCCAGCGCGGGGCTCATGCGCGCCATCGGGAATGTCTACACCGCCGCAGAGGATCCCAACCCGGCCCAACCGGTGCTCGTCGGGCTCCCACCCGGCGCCCACCACCACATCATGTTGTTCAGTTTCGCCACCTGCCTGCGCCGCCTTGGGTCAGCAGTGGTGTATCTGGGGGATGACGTCCCCGTCCAGTCCTGGGTGCTCGCCGCCACGCAGGTTCGGCCCCGTGCCGCCGTGCTGGGTGTGAGCGCGCCCCCGGACGTCGCCGGCGCCCAGGCAATCGTCGACCAGCTCAACAAGATCGTGCCACCGGTCACCGTCTGGCTGGGTGGGCGCTGCCGCGACGAGGTGCGGGGAGGCACCGTCCTGCCCGACGGAGTCGCCGAGGCCGCGGCCATCCTCCACCGCAGCCTCCTCGCCGGCGGCACCTGACCCAGGCGGCACCCGCGCTCACGTCGTCGTCATCCCGCCCCGGCGTCGAACACGGCTTGTTCCGCCCGACGGCACCCACTTCCGCCCGTCGCCCCCTCCCCCGCGCAACGCCACCCATGTCTGCCCGACGCCACCC
>CAZPSO010000047.1:0-2824 GCA_964588895.1 uncultured Tessaracoccus sp. | reverse complement strand
CCGCCCGTCGCCCCCTCCCCCGCGCAACGCCACCCATGTCTGCCCGACGCCACCCTCCCCAGCCGGACGCCACCCAAGTCGGGCGACGCCACCCACGATGGGGTTACACCTGCGAGATCCCGGAACGCCCGCGAAATTCGGCAGGCGTCGCGACAATCTGCGGGCGTCGAGGGACAAGCCAGCTCGGCGACGTTCAAGCTGGGACCGACGCCACCGAAGTTCCGCGACGCCACCCAAGTCGGGCGACGCCACCCAAGTCGGCGTCACGCTTGCAAGATCCCGGAACGCCCGCGAAATTTGGCAGGCGTTGCGCAAGATCACTGGCCCCATCCGACCGTGATGGTTGTGTAGGCGGCCGGGATCACAGGTTCGCCGTCGGGAGAAGCCACCGCGAGCTCGACGGCGCCCCCGCATCAGCGCGGGAGACTTACACCGGGTTGGCGTCGCTGTGCTTCTGCGGCGCGCCGGATGCGTTGGGCAAGATCGGCGCCACGCAGGCACAGGTCCCAGTCCCAACGCACCAGCCAATAGCCGGCCAGCCGGATCTCCTCCTCGCGCCGCTTCTCGTTCATGATGGCCGCATCCGCCGTCTGCCCGGGCGCGAGCAGTGGCCCGTACTTCGAGCGTCCATCCACCTCTCCGACCAGTCCAAGTTCCGGCCAGGCGAAATCACTGCGGGCCACCACGACTCCGTGGTCGTTGACCACTTCGAACTGAAGTTCAGGTGCCGGGATGCCCTGACGCAAGAACTGCGCCCGGCTTATGGACTCGGCTGGTGACTCGCTCCGAGCATCAGCGAACCTGGCCACCGACCGGGCGCGCGGGGCCCCACGCAGGCGTCTATACCGCGTCACGGCATGCCAGAGATCAGCGGGCTCCAACCCTTGGCGCAGGGCTGCGTCGCATGCTGCGACGCCCCAGACGAAGGGCAGCGTCCGCGCCAGATCTGCGGCAGTCCGCGCCAGAGAGGTCACCCTGAACCCGTCGATGGTCTCCACCTCGTCATGCGCCAACCTCATCTTGCGGACCAGGAGTCGTCGGCTTGAGTTGCCATGTCCGTCCGTGGAGCGGATCATCTGGCACCGGGTGAGGGCCTCGTTGGGAACAGGAAGGCCGTGGAGTATGGCGGCGGATACGTGGGCAAAGACACTGCCGTCGCTGACCAGCGGCGCTGTGCAGTGGATCAGATGACGATGCTCCATCACCGGATCCAGCGACCCGCCCGGCCGGTAGACACCGTGCCGAAGGCGGATGATCTGCCCCTTCTTGATGGAACTCTGGATCTCGCCCGGACTGAGGCCGGAGGAGATGAGTTGCGCGTACGAGACCGTGCTCTGCAGTGTGGAGTTCATGGCCCGCATTCCACCTCACCTGTGGGGAGTCGGCAATGGGGTGTACCCAAGCTGTGGATAACCCGGCGGGCGGCGACCCGACCCAAGGCCGTTGGGGCGCCGTTCACGTGGGCGCCAGCCGTGTAGCGCGATGCCTGCCGAATTTCGCGAGCGTTCCGGGACCTCGCAGGCGTAACCCCGACTTGGGTGGCGTCGCCCGGCTTGGGTGGCGTCGCCTCAGCTTGAACGTCGCCGCGGTGGCTTTGTCCCTAGACGCCCGCGGGCCGTTGCGACGCCTGCCGAATTTCGCGAGCGTTCCGGGATCTCACAGGCGCAACCCCGACTTGGGTGGCGTCGCCCGACTTTGGATAGCGTCGCCCCGGCTTGGGTGGCGTCGCCCGGCTTGGGTGGCGTCGCCTCAGCTTCAACGTAGCCGAGGTGGCTTGGTCCCTCGACGCCCGCGGGCCGTTGCGACGCCTGCCAAATTGCGCGAGCGTTCCGGGATCTCACAGGCGCAACCCCGACTTGGGTGGCGTCGCGGAACTTCGGTGGCGTCGGCCCCAGCTTCAACGTAGCCGAGGTGGCTTGGTCCCTCGACGCCCGCGGAACGTCGCAACGCCTGCCCAATTACGCGAGCGTTCCGGGATCTCGCAGGCGTGACGCCGACTTGGGTGGCGTCGCCCTACTTGGATGGCGTCGCCCGACTTGGCTGGCGTCGCGGAACGAGGCTGGGTAGCGACGACGGGCGCACGTCCGCTGGCTTCGGGAACGACGAAGGGCCGCACCTGGAACGGTGCGGCCCTCGTCGTGAGCAGGGATCAGGTGGATCCTCGTGGTCAGA
This sequence comes from uncultured Tessaracoccus sp., assembly GCA_964588895.1. GTDB lineage: Bacteria > Actinomycetota > Actinomycetes > Propionibacteriales > Propionibacteriaceae > Arachnia. Next base: position 652 of record CAZPSO010000047.1, on the reverse strand, counting down.
TTTCTTCGGTGGGCTGGACCGCGGCCAGTTCCTCGACGTCGGTCTTCTTGACGCCGGTGAACTTGAACGGCAACTCCGAGCCTTCCTCTGCGACGTCCACCTGGACGATCTGTCCGGATGTCAGGTCGCCGAAGAGAATCTTCTCCGCGAGGATGTCCTCGATGTCGCGCTGAAGGGCGCGACGCAGCGGGCGGGCACCCAGCACGGGATCGTAACCACGCTTGGCGATCAGGGCCTTGGCGGCCGGAGTCAGCTCGATGCCCATGTCCCTGTCCGAGAGGCGATCCTCGATCTCGGCCGTCATCAGGTCGACGATCTTCTCGATGTCCGCTTCGGTCAACTGGTGGAACACGACGATCTCGTCCACGCGGTTGAGGAACTCGGGGCGGAAGTGCTGCTTCAGCTCGTCGGAGACCTTGGCCTTCATCTTCTCGTACCCGGACTCGGTGTCACCGGCCTGCGAGAATCCGAGGCCAGCGCCCTTGCTGATGTCGCGGGATCCAAGGTTGGTGGTCATGACGATCACCGTGTTCTTGAAGTCCACGACCCGGCCCTGGGCGTCGGTCAGGCGACCTTCGTCCAGAATCTGCAGCAGCGAGTTGAAGATATCGGGGTGGGCCTTCTCGATCTCGTCGAAGAGCACCACGGAAAA
>CAZPSO010000046.1:3762-13526 GCA_964588895.1 uncultured Tessaracoccus sp. | reverse complement strand
TGGACAAGGGGCTGGCGGCGTTCGTCTACACGCAATTGGCCGACGTGGAACAGGAAACCAACGGTCTGCTCACCTACGACCGCCGCGTCCTCAAGATCGACGCCGAGAAACTTCGCAGTTCCAACCAGCGGCTGCGGCAGCGCCACGACCACGCCGCGGGCACCGCCCCTGCCCGCCCCGTCCGGGTGCCCGAGCTGGAAATCACCGCCCCGGTGTCCCTGACCCTGCCCGACGGTCGCCTCAATCCGGATGCCGTCGGGTGGACACGCAAGCCGCTGATCACCACCGACGGCATTGGCAAGGGCCGGGTGGGGCTCGGCCGCAACAAGCGCTGGGAGTACTGGGCGGTGACCACGCCGACCCACATCGTGGCCATGGTCACCTCCGACATCGACTACGCCGCAGTGCACAGCATCTGGCTCCTCGACCGGGCAACCGGCCGCACGGTCTTGCACGAGGCCATCGGCGTGCTCGGCGGCAGTGTGCAACTGCCCGGCACCCTGGGCGGCGGGCCGGTGAGGACGTCCACGAAGGAAGTCAAAATCGCCATCGACGAGGACCCGCGCGGCACCAGGTTGCGCGCCCGGGGCGAGAGGGTCTCCTTCGACATCTTCGCCGAACGCCCCGAGGGGCACGAGTGTCTCGGGGTGGTCGTGCCGTGGACCGACCGGTTGTTCCAGTACACCGTCAAGGATGTCGCCCGCCCGGCCTCCGGCAGCATCACGCTGGACGGGATCACCGTCGAGGTGCCGGCTGGCGAATCCTGGGCCACGCTGGACCACGGTCGCGGGCGCTGGCCCTACGACGTGCACTGGAACTGGGGCGCCGGTTCCGGCCGCACCGACGGCCGTGTGATCGGCATCCAGGTGGGCGGCAAGTGGACCGACGGCACCGGCTCGGTGGAGAACGCGCTGGTGGTGGATGGCCGGCTCACCAAGATCAGCGAGGAGCTGGTCTGGGACTACGACACCGGGGACTGGATGCGGCCGTGGCGGATCACGGGCACCTCGGTGGATCTCACGTTCACGCCGTTCCACCTGAAGCACTCCGTCACGGACTTCAAGCTGTTCGCGTCGAAGACCCACCAGTGCTTCGGGCACTGGTCGGGGCAGGTACAGGACCAGACCGGCACCCGGATCCCGGTTGCGGACGTCGTCGGCTGGGCCGAGGACGTCCACAACCGCTGGTGAGGCCTGTCAGCCGATCTTGATCACCTGGGTACCGCCAGCGAACTGGTCGTGCCAGCCGCGCCGCCCGGCGGTGTCCCCGTTGATGCCCACTGCGATGAAGATGACGGCGGCGATGGAGGCGAGCCCACCGAGCAGGGCGCCGATGAGCGGGATCACGCCGAGGATGCCGAGGGCCATGAAGGCGTTGCGGCGGAGGGCCTGCTCCAGAGTGGGACGCCCACCGTTGGGGCCGCGGGTCTCCAGTTTCATCAGCATCTTGCCGACGGTCTGACCGCGGCTGGATTCCAGGAATGCGAAGTAGGCCAGGTACAGCGCAGCTGCCAGTACCGAGGACACGACGCCGGCCAGATAGCTGCCGCCCCCGAATCCGAAGGCACCCACGCTGCCCTGCATGATCGCACCCACGATGACGGCGCCGATGACGACGCTGTTGACGATGGCCAGCAGGACGCCGTCGACGAGGCGGGCCACGAACCGGTCGAGCAACTCGCCGGGCTGACCGACCTTGCTGACCGGTGGGACTCCCGGCTGTTGGTAATGACTACCCGGTGCAGGCTGCTGCTGCCATCCCTGCGGCGGCGGCTGCTGGTAACCACCCTGCGGTGGCGGTTGTTGCCAACCCTGCTGGGGCTGCTGGTAACCACCCTGCGGTGGCGGTTGTTGCCATCCCTGCGGCGGCTGCTGATCCCCGATGGGAGACTGCGGCGGGAAACCAGCAGATTGGTGAGGTGCGCTGCCATCGGTCGGGGGATCATTGACCGGGGTGGCGTGCTTGCTGTCTACGTTGTCGGAAGGCTGACTGGGATCGGACATCGGCGCCTTTCAAGTGGCTTGGCGGTTGGAGGCGTATCCGCGTGCCGGGGGGACGCACTTCGGGCCGCGCGGACTGTTTGCGCGAGCGCCTCGCAGTATAGCCATCAAATCAGGTCTGACTGGGGAGCTTCCACGACTGGCGGACCGATCGGGGTGTCCCGCCAGGTTCTCTCCCAAGGGACCTCAGGCGTCGATGCGGTCCGCTTCCAAGGAGTAGGCGCCCTGGACGATGAACTCCTTGCGCGGGGCCACCTCGTTGCCCATCAACATCTCGAACACGCGCTCGGCCGCTTGGGCGTCGTCCACGGTGAGGCGCCGCAGCGTGCGACGCCGGGGGTCCATGGTGGTCTCCTGCAACTGTGATGCATCCATTTCGCCGAGGCCTTTGTAGCGCTGGGGCTCCTTGAAGGCCTGACCCTTCTTGGTCAGTTCGGCGGCCTTGCGTTGGTACTCGGCGTCGGTGAAGGTGTAGATGTGCTTGTCGTAGCCCCTCTTGGGCTTGATGAGCTCAAACCGGTGCAGCGGCGGCACCGCAGAGTAGACGCGGCCGGCCTCCACGAGGGGGCGCATGTAGCGGAAGAACAGCGTGGCCAGCAGGCACCGGATGTGGGCACCGTCCGAGTCCGCGTCGGCCATGAAGATGACCTTGCCATACCGGGCGGCGTCGACGTCGAAGGTGCGACCGGATCCGGCGCCCACCACCTGGATGATGGAAGCGCACTCCGCGTTCTTGAGCATGTCCCCCACCGACGCCCTCTGAACGTTCAAGATCTTGCCGCGGATCGGCAGCAGCGCCTGGTACTCGGAGTTGCGCGCCACGTTGGCGGTCCCCAGCGCGGAGTCGCCCTCGACGATGAACAGCTCCGTGAGGTCGCCGTCGCTGGAGCGGCAGTCCTTCAGCTTGGGCGGTAGGGCGGACGATGCCAGCGCATTCTTGCGGCGCTGGTTCTCCCTGTGGGCGCGGGCCTGCACCCTGGTTCGTGAGGCACCCACCACCTTCTCCATCAGCGCCCGCGCCACGGGCTTCGTGCTGGCCTTGGAGCTGGTGAGGAATGCGAGCAGCTCATTCTCCACGGTCCGGGCCACCAACCGGGCCACCGGTGGGGTGCCCAGCACCTCCTTCGTCTGGCCCTCGAACTGCGGCTCGGCCAACCGGACGGTGACCACCGCAGTCATCCCCTCGAGGCAGTCATCCTTGATGACCTCCTCTCCCGCCTTGAGGATGCGGGTGCCCTCGAGGGCCTTGGCGAAGGCACGGGTGAGGCCGCGCTCGAAACCGGTGACATGGGTGCCGCCCTTGGGTGTGGCGATGATGTTGACGAAGGACTTGGCGAGCGTGTCGTACCCGGTCCCCCAGCGCACGGCGATGTCCACGTCGAGGGAGCGTTCCACATCGGTGGCCGTCATGCCACCATCGGCATCCAGCATCGGCACCGTCTCCTCGAAGGTGTCGCTACCCTGCAACCGCAACACCTCCGTCACCGGGGCATCCGGGGCCAGGAAGTCGGCGAACTCGGTGATGCCACCGACGTGGACGTAGGACTCCGTGACGGGTTCCGTGCCGCGAAGGTCGTGCAAGACGATCTCCAGGCCGGGGACCAGGAACGATGTTTGCCGCGCCCGCTCTTGCAGCTGGGACCAGGAGATTTCGGCGTCGGCCAGGAAGATCTGCCTGTCGGGCCAGTACCGCACGCGGGTGCCGGTGACCCCCTTCGCCACCCGGCCCTCCTTCCGCAGCCCGCCGTTGGCCCGGAACTTCGAGTCCGGTGATTCACCCTCGAACGCTCCGGGGACGCCCCGGCGGAAGCTGGTCACCCATGTGGCACCCTTGCGGTCCACCTCGACGTCGAGGCGCGAGCTGAGCGCGTTGACCACCGAGGCCCCCACGCCGTGGAGTCCACCGGTTGCGTTGTAGGACGAGTTGCCGAACTTGCCGCCCGCATGCAACTTCGTGAAGACCACTTCCACGCCGCTGAGACCGGTGCGGGGCTCCTTGTCGACGGGAATGCCGCGGGCCTGGTCGGTCACGGTCACCGAACCATCGTTGCCGAGCGTCACCTCGATCTTCTCCCCGAAACCGGCCAGCGCCTCGTCAACCGCGTTGTCGATGATCTCCCACAGGCAGTGCATGAGGCCACGCGTGTCGGTGGAGCCGATGTACATCGCCGGCCGCTTCCGGACCGCCTCCAACCCCTCGAGGACAAGGAGGTTCTTGGCTTCGTAGTCGCGGGGCGCGTGGGCGGTATTCTTCGGGGGCTGCACCCATCAAGGCTATCCGGAGCCCTGAGGCGGGCCCCGCTGGACTCACCGAGGTGAACGCTTTGGAACAAACTGCACGACACATGCGTTGTACTGGGTGAACAACGACTGAAAGGTAGATGGAGATGACGAGGAGCTCAACCACCGTTGAATCCACGCTGACCGCCGTGGACCGCTGCGATCGTTGCGGCGCGCAGGCATACATGCGCGTGATTCTTCATTCCGGCGGCGAGCTCATGTTCTGCGCTCACCATGCCAATGCGCACCGTGAGAAGCTGAGCGAAGTGGCGGCCCGAATCCAGGACGAGACGGCAAGGCTGCACTGATCACGGTCTGGGCAGCTGACCGGCCAGCCACAGCTCGATCAGCGCCCGACCAAGCGACACAGGCGACGGCAGCGTGAGGCTGCCGTCGCCTTGCTGTGCCCGCACCTGTTCCCGGGTGAGGAAACCACCCGCCTCCAGTTCATCCTGATCCACGTCCACCACCTCATCCGCGGTGGAGGCCACGAAACCCGCCATCAGCGAACGGGGCATGGGCCACGGTTGGGAAGCCACGTAGCGCACGGCCTCCAGACCCACCCGCGCCTCCTCCCAGACCTCCCGCCAGCACGCCTGTTCCAGTGACTCGCCCGGTTCGACGAAACCAGCCAGGAGCGAACGACGGCCCTGTTCCCAGTGCGGCTGGCGGGCGAGCAGGATGCGATCTGCAGGGTCGAGGACAGCGACGATGATGGCGGGATCTGTACGCACGAACGCCAAGGCCCCACACGAGGCACACTGGCGGCGCACGCTTCTTTCCAGAATGGTCGTCGCCCCGCCACACGCCTCGCAAGGGGGGTCCAGGAGGTTCCAGTGCGCCACCGACAGGGCGACGGCCAGCGGCTGTGCCCAGTCAGGGTTCACCTGGTTCCACTGAAAGGCCTCCACCTCCACAGCGGGCGCCGTCCGCATCCAGAACGGCCTGGCGTGGTGCGTGGCGATGAAGATGTCGTCGGGTTGGAGCGGGGCGACGTTGTGGGGGGTTCCACCGCGTCCAGCGATACGCCCGCTGGCATCCACGAGGGCGACAAAGGGCTCGTCGTGGCTGGCATCAACCGGGTCACGTTCCAGCCTGGAGCGCTCGTTCCAGCCTCTCACCTAAGGTTCTCCTCCACTGGGTGCACGGCCTTCATGGCATCCCTGATCAATGTCACTGGCGCGTCGCGCACCACCAACTCGTCGGTGGCCACGTAGTAGAACGCGGCCCCCACTTCCGAGACGTCGAGGCCACGCGCCTGGGCCCACGCTAGTCGATACACGGCCAACTGCAGGTCGTCCGCCGCCTGCGAGGAGGTCTTCCAGTCCACCACCAACTCCCGGTACGGGGAACCGTCCCATTCGTAAACGGCGTCCATGCGGCCGCGCAGCACGTGACCGCCCCAGGGCATCAGGAAGGGCACCTCCACCCCGACCGGCTGGCGGTGGGCGAACTGGCCCGCCTCGAATGCCGCGATCAGAGGCTTCAGTTCCTCCGGTGGGGCGGTGTCGAGTTCCTCGAACGGGTTGGTGAGCTCGAAGCGCTGCTGCACCCAGGCATGGAAGTGGCTGCCACGCGTGGCCGAGCGTGATGGCGGGCGGGGCATGCGCCGAAGCAGGTCCATGGCGAACTTCTCCGGATCCGCTTCCATGGCCATCACCATGGTGGCGCTCAGCCCCTCCGGCACGGTGACCCTGCGAGTTGCGCGCTCTTCGACGCGCGCGCGGATGGCTGTCTCCTCCGCGTCCCACCGTGCCACGAGTCCTGCGTCGCCGGGCTCGCTGACCCCACTGCCCCACACCCAGTCATCAACGACGTCGTCATCGGCCTGCAGCAGGCCTCGCGCCTGCCCCACCAGCTGGGCGCCCTCCACCAGGCGACGCCGGCGCTCGTCGTCCACGACGCTGGGCCAGGCCGTGTGGACGTCAGTGGTGTGGTCGGGGTTCTCATCGGTGATCACGGCCTCCCGGACCACATCCGCCGTCTTGGCGATCTGCTCGAAAAAGGGTGAGGCATGTCGCGGGGTCTTGAGCCCCTGGCCCCACACGTGCGTGCTGGCCACGAGCAGCCGCTTCGCCCGGGTCACCGCGACGTAGGCCAGTCGGGTCTCGGAGGCGAGGTGCTCCGCCTTCATCTCGTCCCGGTACGAGTCGAGACCCTGCTGGTTGTACTGACGCAACTGCGGCACACCGTCGGAGTCACCCCGCAGTGGTGCGGGCAGGGCGTCGGCACGCCGTGGCCAGATACCATCCTGGGTCACCCCGGGAAAGACCTTGTCGCACAACCCGGGCAGGAACACGGCCTCCCACTCCAGGCCCTTGGCCCGATGCACCGTCATCAACTGGACTGCGTCACCGGAGGCGGTGGGGTCAAGTTCGAGGGCGTCACCCCAGGTTTCCTCTGCATCGAACCACGCCAGGAGGCCCCGCAGGGAGTCGCCGCCGTCAGTGGTCCAGGTGGTCACGTGGTTCATGAAGGCGTTCAGCTGACCGGCGTCGCCGTGGACGAGGAGTTCCACCTCGAGTCCCAGGCGCGCCACCACGCGCCGGACGAGCTCCGCGACAGGATCGGTCACGTGCCGTCGCAACTCAGCGACACAGGCCGAGAACTCCCCCACCCGCAGCCGCCCCTCCCGGGAGAGGGTGGCGCGGCCCGGGTCCGTCACCGCGTCCATGAGCGTGATGGAGTGGGCCGGGTCGCGCTGGGCCACGGCGTCCGCCAGCGACTGCTCCAGGGAGTGCGGCTCGGGCATCGAGCGCGGCCCCCCTCCAGCCAGTTCCGAGGCCCTCCGCCCCAGTGCCTCGAGGTCTGCCGGGCCCACACGCCACCGGGGACCAGTGAGGAGGGTGACGACGTCCGCGTTGGCACCCACGTCATCGAGGATGCGCAGCATGGCCACCACCGGCGCCACTTCGGGCAGGTGCAATAGGCCCCCGAGACCGAGGATCTCCGCGGGCACGTCGCGGGCGCGAAGCACCTCGTAGACCTTCGCCACCAGAGCGTTGGTGCGTCCGAGCACCGCGATGTCGGCCCAGTCCACGCCCTGCGAAGCCAGGTCGAGGACACGCTGCGCCAGCCCGTCGAGTTCCTCGCCGAGGGTGTTGAAAGCCAGCGCCTCCACTCGACCAGGGCCTGCGTCTTGTGGCGCTGTCAGGGCCACGCCCGGCGCGTCCTCGTCGCCCAGTGGGGCGGCCACGGCGTTGCCTGCTGCGAGGATACCCAGGCCGCTTCGCCGATTGGTCCGCAGGGTGTAGCGCCCGGCCGGGCTGCCGTCGGCGGCCGTGAACCTCTCGGGGAACCCGAGGATGTTGGTGGCCGCTGCACCACGCCAACCGTAGATGGCCTGGTGCGGATCCCCGACCGCGGTGACGGGGAAACCCCGCCCCAGTTCGGTTGACGGGCCGCTGAACAGCGAGGCCAGCAGCAGCACCTGTGCAGCGGAAGTGTCCTGGTACTCGTCGAGGAGAACCACCTTGAACCGTCCCCGCAGGGTCTGTCCCACAGCCGGCACCTCGAGCGCCAACTGGACGGCCCGGGCCAGGAGGTCCGCGTGCTCGACGTAACCCAGTTCCTGCTTCAGCCTCTGGTACCCCTCGACCAGACCGAGCAGCTCGTCCCTTTCGCGGGTGGCGTCACGGGCCTCACGCACGTCCTGGTAGGTGTTGCCTTGCCGGTTGGGGGGCGCAGCATCCCACCTGGGCAGGATCCGGGCATTGAAGTCACGCACCCGGGCGATGGGGACCAGATTGGACTGCAGCTGCGTGTCGAGGCTGAGCATGCGACCGGGAAGGGTGAGCGGCGTGAGGCGGCCGAGATGCGCGAAGGGGCCCTCGGCGGCAGCCACCACCCGGGCGGCCAGTTGGTGGCGGGCCGCAGCGGCCAGCATCCGGGGTTCGGTGTCGAGGCCGAGCCGCAGGCCGAACTCCCCCACCAAACGGGCGGCGAACGAGTCATAGGTGGAGACCACCTCGCGCGCCTCGTCGGAGGCTCCGGGCCGCAACCCGGCGGACTCCAGGGCGACGGCGATTCGTTGCCCCAGTTCCGCGGCTGCCTTGCGGGTGAAAGTGAGCCCGAGGACTTCGTGGGCCGCCACGGCCCCAGTGGCCACCAGCCACACCACGCGGGCAGCCATGACGGTGGTCTTGCCTGTGCCGGCACCGGCAACGATGACGCCGGGCGCCAGGGGGGCGCAAATGGCGGCGAGCTGTTCCTCGGAGAACCCGACCCCCAGCAGGTGGCTGATGTCGGAGGGCTGCACATGAGCCATCATGCCCCCACCTCCAGCCGGCGGCTCGCTGGGCAGGAGGCCTTGAACGGGCAGTGGCCGCACGTCGGTGCTGACCGTGCGTCAAAGCATCCTGACTCCAGGATCTCCACCGCTTCGGCAAGTTTGTCGTGCATCCAGCTGGGCCCGTGGGCGAGTTCCCCCGCCGGCGCCGGCACCGCCTCCAGCGATTGCTGGGTGATCTCCAGCGGTTCGACCTCCCCGTGCCGGAGCATCAGGAGGGAAGCAGAAGCCACCCGTCGTACCCCCGGCGCGAGGTGGTCGAAGGCCCCCAGCGCGGCCGCGAGCTGGTAGACACCCAACTGTTCGTTGGTGGCGGCCTCCTTCCTGGTGGGTTTGGTGCGGCCAGTCTTGTAATCGACGATCCGCAGGGCCCCCTCCGCCAGTTCGAGGCGGTCGACGGTTCCCCGCAGGCTGACCCGCCGACCACCCACGTCCAGGTCCACCTCGAATCGCTCCTCGGTGCCCAGCAGTTCGTTGCCATTGGCGCGGCGCCACCTGTCGAACCGTTCCAGTGCCCTGTCCATCTCGTCACGCTCCCCGACAGAGACCCACGGGGCGTCGAAGCCGATCTGGTCCCAGACGGCATGGAGGTGTTCCTTCATGTCGGTCACGTCGAGTTGGTGGGCGTCGGCTTGCGCCGCGATGGCGTGGATCACGTCACCGACGGACGCCTGGCTGCCCCTGTGGGCATCGGCCTTGGCACGACGTGTCAGGAACCACTTGCGGGGGCACGCCAGCAGGGACTGCAGGGAAGAACCACTGAGCACCAGCACGTCGCCGGGGTCGGGCGCGCTGGAGGAAACGTCCCGCACCCCCCACCACGATCCTGGATCCGCTTCCCGAAAACCGTCCTTGCGTCCTGCTCCCTCACTCATTCGCGCCAGACGCAGGGCGGCCGCGCGCCGCAGCGACGGGGACGCCCCGGGGTCCATGAGGTGGCGCCGCAGATCCGCCACCAGCTCGGCGGCGGTCAGGTTGGCGGTGCCGAGCTGGTGGACGTGTCGGGGTTCGACCCCCAGCTCGAAGCAGAAACGTGATGGGGTGGGCCCCCCTGCATCGGGCCCGTCGGTGGCGGTGACGGTGAGCACCTCCGAAGCCCGTGTGCAGGCGGTGAGGAACAGGCGACGTTCGTCGGCCAGGTGACCCACCGGCGACGAGCTCACGCCCCCGGTCAGCTCCTCGGGGTCCAGGAGCGG
>CAZPSO010000046.1:0-3662 GCA_964588895.1 uncultured Tessaracoccus sp. | reverse complement strand
GCATCCAGTTCGAGGTGGGCGGTGCGGGACCCCTCCAGCGCCGCCCGCTGCAACTCCCCGGGCCACCCAGTGCCGCTCCACAGTCCCCAGAGGACCTCCGTGACCCGGGCCCCACCCACCAGTTGTTTCGCGGCCCTCGACAGCAATCCGGCCAGGTGCGCGGCACGGCTGGTCTCGGGCCGCTCGAGCTCCTGGAGCATGCCGGGGTCCTTGAGTGATCTGGCGACCAGCGCCCCCGAGCTGCCGGAACCCGGGTATGCCTCCAGCAGCGCCCGAGCCAGGCGCCGTTGCGCCACACCATCGAGGCGCCCCAGGGGTCCACCCAGGAGCTGCGCGGCCTGCTGGGGCGTGGGAGGCTCGCCGGACGCGGCCACCTCAAGCGCCAGGAACAACTGTCGCACTGCGTACTGTTCCGAGACGGGCAGATCGTCACCGGAGACCTCCACCGGCACCCCGAACCGCAGCAGCGAATGCGCCAGGGGAGTCAACTGGCTCCGGCCGGTGCGGGCGATCACCGCCATCTCATGCCACGGCACGCCGGCGTCGAAGTGGGCGGCGCGCATTTGTGAGGCCACGTGCGCAAGCTCGCTGGCCTGCTCGGGGAACAGCAGCACCTCGGCCGCTGATTCGATCTCCTCCACCGCAGTGGGTTCCGGTGCTGCGTGCGTGGCGGACAACCGTTGCCGCAAGTGGGAGGCTGCGGTGGCGACGGCCCGACCCATCCGGTGGCCCTGCTCCAGGCGGTGCAGGCTGGCACCCGGGAGTCCGCTGAGGATGCGTGCGACGTCCGAGGTGGCCCCCCGGAATGACCCCGTGCGCTGCTGCGGGTCGATGAAGGCCCGGAGCGGGATGCCCGCGTGCGCCAGGTCACCCAGCAGGGACGCCTGGGCGGCATCAAGGTCCTGCACGTCGTCGGCCCACACGTGATCGAACCTGGCCGTGAGGCTGGCAACCACCGAGGGTTGGGTGACATGCAGACGAGCACGGTGGATGAGTTCCGCGTAGTCCAGGGTGCCCTCGAAGTCTGCGATGTCGAGGTATTGGTCGGCGAACGCCCCCACGGCCCGGAAAAGGTCTGAATCCAGCGCTGCCACGTCCTGGGGATCCAGGGACAACTGGCGCGCCCGAGCGAGGAACTCACGGAGTTGGCGTGCAAACAGGCGGGTCTTGGCTGCGGCGCGGATCTCCCCCGGCCAGAAGTCGGGGGACAACCCGGCGAGGATCTCCCGAATCCTCAGTTCCTGCTCCGGGGCGCGCAGGAGACGAAACCCTGCGTCGGGTTCCTCCCGCAGCAGCCCGAGCGCGAAGCCGTGGAGCGTGGTCACGCGGGGTGAAACCTGCGCCCGGTCCAGGCGGAGCGTGATCTGGCGCCGCAGTTCCTGCGCGTGGGCCCGAGAGGTGGCCACCACCACCTGTCGCTCCAACGAGGATCCGGACCCGATCTGGGCGACCACCGCCTCCACCAGCGTGAGTGTCTTGCCGGTGCCCGGACCTCCCGAGATGACGGCCACGGGTTGGGGGTCACTGATCACCGCCCGCTGTTGCGCCGTCAAAGCGGGGCGGATGAAGCCCGGGGCGGTGACCAGTTCCCATTTCTGCATGTCCCGATCGAATCAGGCACCACTGACAATCCGGGACCAATTTGGACGCCGATGTGGCTCGTGAGCCTCCACTGTGCAAGAGTGGTGCCACTGCATGCCGACCGGCAGCAGTCTGGTCATGTTTTCATCGTGATCGGGTAGTGCAATAGGAAGAGCAAGAAATGGCACAGGGAACCGTCAAGTGGTTCAACGCGGAGAAGGGCTACGGCTTCATTGAGGTCGATGGTGGCGGAGATGACGTCTTCGTCCACTGGAAGTCTATTAACTCCACCGGCTTTAGGTCGCTGGAAGAGAACCAGCGCGTGGAGTTCGACGTTGTGGAAGGCCAGAAGGGTATGCAGGCCGACAACGTCCATATCGTCTGATTCATCAAGCTCGGTCGGGGAGTCCACTTTGGTGGGCTCCCCGATCGTTTTTGTGGGGCCCGCACGCGGCATTGTCGTGGTGCGTACCCAACCCACTAGGATGGCCGGGGACGACCAAAGGACGCCATGACGATCGATGACCCCATCCCGAGTGAACGCAGCCATTTCACGCGTTCCCCGGCCCCCTGGGTAGCCGGAAGCAGCGACGTCGGGCGCAAGCACCACACCAACCAGGACGCGCTCTGCCTCGCCGCCAGGGACCTTCCCACCCGGATGGCGGTGCTGGCAGTCTCCGACGGTGTCAGCACGGCATTCGGTTCCGAGGTGGCGTCCCTGGTGGCCAGCGAGGCCGTCGTCTCGAAGCTGACCTCCGGCATCCAGGACGACACCGCCCACAACGCTTCTTTCGTCGAGGCCTTCCGGGCTGCCCACGAGGCGGTCCTCGAAGCGGCGCCCGAGGGCGACGAGCCGTCCGCCTGCACCCTGATCGCCGCGATCGTGGAGCCCGGTCTCGTCACCGTCGGCAACGTCGGCGACACCCGCGCCTACTGGGTGGGTGACGACGGCTCTTCCCAGCTCCTCAGCACCGACGACTCGATGGCTCAGGCCCGGATCATGCTGGGCATGTCGCGCGAGGAGGCGGAAACCTCGCAGCAGGCGCACTCGATCACCAAGTGGTTGGGTCGCGATGCTGCAAACGTGGTCCCCACGCTCGTGGCGTTCCAGCCACCCGGCAATGGCTGGTTGGTGCTGTGCAGCGACGGCCTGTGGAACTACGCCAGCAGCGTGGAGGAAATGTCTGCGCTGGTGACATCCACCGTCGAACGAAACCCTGCCCCCACCGAGGTGACTGAATCCCTGGTGGAGTGGGCCAAGCAACAAGGGGGGCGCGACAACATCACCGTCGCGGTCGCCCGCTACGAAAGCTGAGCCTTCGGCCAGCACAATCGGAAAACGAGGAAACACCATGGAAATCAGGATCGGCATCGTCGACGTCCCCCGCGAAGTGAGCATCACCAGCGAGGAGACCTCCGAGACCATCATCGCGGCTCTGAAGGCCGCCCGGGAGAACGGCGGCACGCTGGAGCTCACGGACCCCAAGGGCCGGCGACTCGTCGTGCCCGCCGACCGCATCGGTTACCTGGACCTGGGCGCACCCGACTCGCGCCCGGTCGGCTTTGGGGCAGTGTGATGCCACAGATGAACCAGACAACCACCTTCGCCGACCTCGGCGTGGCACAGGAGATCACCGACGCGCTGGCCGCTGAGGGCATCGTCAACCCCTTCCCCATCCAGGAATTGGCAATCCCGCTGGCGATGGGTGGCACCGACCTCATCGGGCAGGCCCGCACCGGAACCGGAAAAACACTGGCCTTCGGCGTCAGCCTGCTGCACAGGATGGTCCACCTCGCCGGGGGCGAACCCGTCACGCACGGCAAGCCCCGGGCACTGGTCATCGCCCCCACCCGCGAACTGGCCCTCCAGGTGGCGAGGGACATGGCCGTGGCGGGCAAGAACCTCAAGATGCGGGTGCTGACCATCTACGGTGGCACCGGCTATGACGAGCAACTCTCCCAGCTGGAGAGCGGGATCGACATCGCGGTGGGCACCCCCGGGCGCCTGCTCGACCTGTTGCAGCGCCGGGTGCTGGACCTGTCGTGCGTACAGACCGTGGTCCTCGACGAGGCCGACGAGA
>CAZPSO010000045.1:0-13526 GCA_964588895.1 uncultured Tessaracoccus sp. | reverse complement strand
CGCCCACCACAGGTTCTGCACCATCTTGCGGTAACTGGCCCGGGACAGCTCCACCACCGACAGGACGGCTCGCGGATCCGACGAGGCCAAAATCACCCCGGCGGATCCGATGGCCACGTCCGTACCCGCGCCGATCGCGATACCGACGTCGGCCTGGGCGAGCGCAGGGGCGTCGTTGACGCCGTCGCCCACCATGGCAACCTTCCGGCCCTCCTGCTGCAACTCGGAAACCTTGGCGGCCTTGTCCGCGGGTCTAACGCCGGCAAAGACCCGGTCGATGCCCAGTTGCTTCGCGACGGTGGTGGCCACCGCCTCGGCGTCACCGGTGATCATGACCACTTCCATGTCGGCCGCGTGGAGTGCCTTGATGGTCTCCAGCGACTCGGGGCGGATTTCATCGGCCAGCTGGAGGGCGCCGATGACCGCGCCGTCGGCGAGCACGTGGAGGATGATGGCGCCCTCTTGGCGCCACTGCTCGGCCACGTCGGCCTCCGTGAGGTTGTTCTGCTCCAGCAGGTAGGGGCCGCCCACCTCGATCACCCGGCCGTCCACCGTCGCCCGGACGCCGACGGCGGGGGCGGAGGAGAAGTCCGACGGCGCGGCGACATCCAGCCCGCGGTCCCGGGCCGCCCGGGTGATGGCGGAGGCGAGCGGATGCTCGCTGGGGGTCTCGGCGGCTGCCGCCAAGGCAAGGATCTCGTCCTCGCTGGCCGCCCCGGCGGGCGAGATGCTGGTGACGGTGGGCTGCCCCACCGTGAGGGTGCCGGTCTTGTCGAACAGGACGGAGTCGACGGTGCGCATGGACTCCAGCGCCAGGCGGTCCTTGACCAGCACCCCGGCCCGGGCTGCGCGCTCCGTGGCGATGGAGACCACCAGGGGGATGGCCAGCCCCAAGGCGTGGGGACAGGCGATCACGAGCACGGTGATGACCCGGACCACGGCCTGGTCAGGGGTTCCGAGGATCGACCAGACGACGGCGGTGATGGCTGCGGCGCCGAGCGCGAACCAGAACAGCCAGCCGGCCGCCCGGTCCGCGATTCGCTGGGCCCGCGAGCTGGATGCCTGCGCGTCGGCCACCAGTTTCTGGATGCCCGCCAGCGCCGTCTCGTCACCCGTCGCAGTGACCTCCACGCGCAGACCTGAGTCGGTGGAGATGGTGCCGGCCACCACTGATTCGCCCACCTCGCGGGTGACGGGCCGGGACTCGCCGGTAATCATGGATTCGTCCATGTGGGCACGGCCATCGGTGATCCGCCCGTCCGCGGGAACGGTCGAACCCGGCCGCACCACCACCGTGTCGCCCACCTGGAGCTCGGCCGGGTCGACCGCGACGATCTCCTCGCCAACGATCTTCTCGGCCTGGTCCGGGAGCAACGCCGCCAGCGAGTCGAGGGCTGAGGTGGTCTGCGCCAGGGAGCGCATCTCGATCCAGTGGCCCAGCAGCATGATCACCGTCAGCAGCGCCAGCTCCCACCAGAAGTTGAGCTCGGGGTCCAGGATGCCCAGGCTGGCGCCCCACGATGCGATGAAGGCCACTGTCAGCGCCAGCGCCACCAGCAGCATCATGCCGGGCTGGCGCTGCCGGATCTCGTCGCGTGCGCCGGTGAGGAACGGTTGGCCGCCCCAGACGTACATGACCGTGCCGAGGATGGGGGAGACCCACGGCAGCCAGCCCCAGTCCGGCAGGGTGTAACCGAACGGCGTCATGTTCAGCAGGTGGACGAACATCTCGTTGGTGAAGATGACCGGGATGGAAATGACCAGCATGATCCAGAACAGGCGCCGGAACATGGCGACATGATCGCCATGATCTCCATGACCGTGGTGGCCGTGACCGTGGTGACCCTCACCGTGACCGTGGTGGTCATGGTCCGCGTGTCCGTTATGCGACCCATGCGCGTGCAGGTCGGTGGCCACGTCCTCGCGCATGGACTGCGCGGCGAGGTCATCAGGATGGTCGTGGTGCGGGGTGGGGTGCTCAGATGGTGACTGGTTCATCCGGACTTCCTAACTTCTACGGGGCCCCGGGGTCGGTGCCCCGCCGGGGTCGGTACGGGGAAGAGGAGCCGGGGCCGGCCCGGCTCAGTCGTCGAACTCGAAGCCCTCGTCCTCCGCCTCGCGGATCAGTTCCTCCGCCAGGTCCGGGTCCTCGACGATGGGTGCCAGTTTGGCGCCCAACGCCTCAATGTCGGCCGGGTCGCCAGAAGCGGAAAACATGCCGGCCTCCGAGTCCAGGGCGAGGCGGCTGACGATGTCGGGAGACACCCAGGCAGCCAGTGATTCCCAGAAGTAGCCGTTGGGTTCATGGTCGGCAGCGATGATCCCGTCCTCGGCGGGCAAGTTGCCGCACTCGAAGCTGAGGACCGCCTCGGCGCCCCTCCTCGTGATGGTGATTGCTGAAGCCATGACGTCCAGCCTACAAGCGGTGCAACGCCGAAGGGTCGGGCGTGCGGATCGGGCGACTTGAATACTTGAAACTTAAAGCGTATGATGGAGTCATGAAACTTGCAGCAGACACTCACATGGGACGGCTCGAACTGCGCGTGCGTGACATGGACACGCAGCTGGAGTACTACACCTCGGGGCTCGGTCTGACTCCGCTGGCCGACGAGCCGGGGGCAGTCACCCTCGGACTTTCGAACACCCCCGTTGTTCGCCTCAGTGAGGCAAGGGACCTCCGCCCCGCCCCCCGGGGCTCTGCCGGGCTCTTCCACACCGCCCTGGTCTTCGACACCGAGGCCCAGCTGGCCGGCGTCCTGGCCAACATGGCCCAGCACTACGGCTCCACCTACATCGGTTCCGGAGACCACCTGGTCAGCCAGGCTTTCTACTTCACCGACCCCGAGGGCAACGGCGTGGAGATCTATCACGACCGGCCCCGCGATCAATGGACATGGGTGGGCGACCAGGTGCAGATGGATACCCTCTTCATCGATCCCAACGATTTCCTGGCCCAACACCTCGACGAGACTTCCGGGAAGAGCCTCACCGGCGAGCTGGGCCACGTCCACCTGCAGGTGGGTGACATCGCGAGCGCCCAGGCCTTCTACGTCGATGCGCTCGGGTTCGACCAGACCTTCGTCATGAACAAGCAGGCGTTGTTCGTCTCGGCCGGCGGCTACCACCACCACATGGCCATGAACGTGTGGAACTCCGCTGGTGCCCCGCCGCGCAGCAGCACCCTCGGCATGGGCGTCGTGGACATCCTCGTCCCCGCCGACGACGACCTCGGCGCCGTCTCCGAGCGCCTCACCGGCGCTGGGTTCACGCCCACCTTCGATGGCCGGACCCTCGCCGTCAACGACCCCTGGAACAACGAGATCCGTCTCACCATCGGCTGATCGCGTCGTGGCCTGAGGCACAGGGGTGGCCCTTCCCTGTCGAAGTACCGGAGCCGTTTCTGGGAAGGTGCCCGGACAGCAAAACTCAGATAGCCTCTCGCCAGAGGCCGCCACCCGGATGTGGCACCTGCAATGAGATTTTCACGAAGGAGTGGAGCATGACAACGAGGATCCTGGGTTGGGACCCGGCCGTACTGGAGGCCCTGACACCCATGCTGGCAGCCGGAGCGGACAACCCGCCGCCGGCGGTGGGCGACGTCGAGGGAAGACGGGTGGCGTTTGCAGCCCTTATGGGGGCAGATGACCTGCCCGAGTTCCCCGACGTGACGGTCGAGGAGGCCTCCACCACCTCCCACGACGGTGCAACCGTGCCGTTGCGGATCTACCGCAAGGAGGGTGAGCAGCCCGGATCGGTGCATGTGTATTTCCACGGAGGCGGCATGATCCTCGGATCGTTGGACATGTACGACATCGCCATCAAGAATTACGTCTCCCAAACGGGCGTGCCCATCGTGGCGCCGGACTACCGGCTCGCGCCCGAGCACCCCTTCCCCACCCCCGTGGAGGACTGTTACGCGGCCGCCAAGTGGACCGCAGAGAACGCGGACGGGCTCGGCGTCGACGCCGACCGAATAGTCGTTGGCGGCGACAGTGCCGGTGGCAATCTGGCCGCCGCCGTGGCACTCATGGCCCGTGACCGGGGTGGCCCGGCACTCGCCGCCCAGCTGCTCATCTACCCCATGTTGGATGATCGCAACCTGGAACCCGACCCCGGGCTGGGCGAGATGCTCACGTGGTCCTACGCCGACAACGCCACGGGCTGGGGCGCATACCTCGGCGAGTCCTTCGGCGCCGACGATGTCTCGCCCTACGCCGCACCGGCGCGTGCCGACAGCCTTGAGGACCTGCCCAGGGCATTCCTGGATGTCGGAGGCAACGACATCTTCCGCGACGAGGACCTCGCCTACGCCACACGGCTCTGGCGAGCGGGTGTACCCACCGAGGTGCACGTCTACCCGGGTGGTCCGCACGGCTACGAATCTCTGGCCGCCGCCACCGACCTTGCCCAGAGGACGCTGCTTGCAAGGTACGGTTTCCTGCGATCCGTCTGATTCACGGAAACCACCCACGGGGGATTGGGGACCGCTTGCTTCCCCACAAGCCCCTGAGCCAGTACGCTGACCAGAACATTCGTGGGTGCTGACGCGGCGAGGGGATTTCGCATTGACTGGCAGGCCGTATCACCATCCGAACCTGAAGCGGACGCTCGTCAGCACCGCCAGACGGCTGGTCGAGCGGCAGGGCCCCGATGGCGTGACGGTCACCGGCGTGGCCAAGCAGTGCGGGGTCAGCGTCGCGGCTCCCTATCGTCATTTCGAGGACAAGAAGGCGCTGCTGGCGGCTGTTGCACAAGAGGGTTTCGTCGAACTCGTGGATCGAATGACCGAGGCGGCGGCCACCGGCGGCAGTGCACGGGAGCGGATCATCTCCAGTGGTGTGGCCTACGTCCGCTTCGCGATGGGCAACCCCAACCTGTTCCGCTTGATGTACGCCATGGAACTCCGCGACCGCGAAGCCCTCGCAGGAGACGAGCTGTGGGAGACCGTGGGGGGTCTGATCGGTGAAGCAGACCTGAAGGTCCCCCTCGACCTCGCGCTCCGTACGGCCTGGGCCCTCGCCCATGGGCTGGCGGCGCTGCGGGTGGGTGGTATGCGGATCTACGAGGACGGCGATTTCGAGACGGGACTCCGCGAAGAGCTGGATGCCGGGCTCCAGGGCGTCATTGCTTGAGCATCGGCGTCCCGGGCCCGCTCCTCGATGATGACGTTCCCCCGGGCCCACCTCAGAGGTCTTCCCAACGCCAGCGCGCGGGCGTAGCATCAGCCTCTCGGGCAAACTCGAGGTCAGCATGAGGTCTGCGCACAGGAGCGCTTGTCAGCGGTAGGTTTCTGTTCGGTTGGCCGGGGGCGTTCCCGGCGGGGAGGAAGACATGAAGAAGTTTGTGGTCTCCGTGCTGGCAGCGCTGCTGGCTTTTGCGGGATTCACCCCGCAGGCCCAGGCGGACGAGTTTCCGGTGCAATGGCGTTCGTGGTGGGTGGACTCGTTCAACCAGGGATTGCGGACTCCCTCCGAGGTCTCACGATTGGTGGCCGATGCGAAGGCGGCCAACGTCAACGCCCTCGTGGTGCAGGCGGTGCGGCGGTTCGACTGCCTCTGCAACAATTCCAACTTCCCGCGCGCCCAGGTCCCGGGCCTGGCAGCTGCACCCTTCGACCCGCTGGCCGAGGTCATCAGGCAGGGCCGTGCCGCCGGTCTCGAGGTGCATGCCTGGGTCAACATCGCCACCTTCTGGAACGCCGCCGCCACGGCTGAGGCCGGCCATGCGTTCCGCTCCCACGGTCCCAGCGCCTCGGGCGCCAACAGTTGGGTGAACAAGGCCCACGACGGTTCCGACCGGGCCGGCAATAGCTATTACGTCGACCTGGCCAACCCGGCGGCCGTGAACTACCTGGTAGACGGGATCGCGTCGATCCTGCGCAACTATTCGGTGGACGGTATCAACCTCGACTACGTCCGTTACCCGGACAACCGCTCAGGCGGTCGTGGCAATGAATGGGGTTACTCTGAAACCTCCCTGCAGCGCTTCCGCGCCGACACCGGCAGGGCCGACAAGCCGGCACCCGCCGATGCCCAGTTCTCCCAGTGGCGACGAGACCAGGTCACCAACACGGTGCAGAGGATCCGCAACGCCATCGACAGCGTGCGCCCTGCTGCCGACCTGTCCGTCAACGGCACCGCCTACGGCCACGGGCCGTCGGCCACTCGAAGTTGGCAGAGCGCCGACCCCTACGCCACCGTCATGCAGGACTGGTACGGGTGGGCACGTTCCGGGCTGATCGACATGGTGGTCCTGATGAACTACAAGAACGAGGCCAACGCCAGCCATGCGGCCATGTTCGCGTCGTGGAACCAGTTCCTGGTCCGGGTCAAGAACGAAACCGGCCGACACATGGTTTCCGGGCCGGGGTTGTATCTCAACACCATCCCCAACTCGGTGCGACAGACGCAGGTGGTGACGTCACTGGGTCTTGGGTGGTCGGGCTACAGCTATGCCAACGTGTCCCAGGCGGCCACAGCCTCCAACTCTCTGGCAACCAAGACCCAGCAACGCAACGAGTTGACCAATTCGCTGAAGGCCAGCGTCTTCACCCGCCCCGCGACGATCCCGGGCTCACCCTGGAAGAACGCCCAGGACCTGTACACCACTCCGGGCCACCACCACGTGAACGGACGCGAGTGGCGCACCTCCTGCGAGCCCTACTCCCAGACCACGAGGTGCCGCACCGAGATCCTGGGTACCAAGGTCACCTACTCGGGCGGACGGTACGTCTCCACCAACGGGTGGGTGTTCAACAACCTCACCTACCTGCCGCTGATGACGCAGGCCCAGTGGGGCTCCAACCCGCTGGCCCGGAACGGGACGTTCACATCCAACGGCCGTCAGTGGCGGACCGAGTGCAACAACCAGGCCACCGGGCAGGGAGCCTGTCGCAGCTACATCTACTCGCCCAACACCATCCAGGCGCGTCAGAACGCCAACGGGTCGTGGAGCTACTACCACGCCAACGTGTGGGTCTTCAACAACATGGTGCTGTTCAAGAAGTAGCCGACCTCGGCCCCTAGGAGGCTGCTGAACAATGCTGTTCTGCGCGAGGACGTGCCAGGCGGGATGAGATGGGGACACCAGATCTGTCATGCGTATCGGACATACTCATCAAGATCTGGTGTTCGTAGATCGCCCGACCTGGTGCGCCGCAGCCGGGACATGATTGTTCAGCAGTCTCCTAGGCCCGCATCAGGCTGAAGTGAGGCTCCCCTGGGGCTGCCGGACAGCGCTCAGCAGTTCGCTGAGCACTGCGCGCACCGCGGCACGGGTGTCGTCGTCGTAGGAGCCGTCGGCCAACTTCTCGTGCGCCGTCGCCACACCGTGGGTGCCCTCGATGGGGGCTGCGCCCCCGCGCTGCAGTGCCACCACCAGCGCTTCCCGGGCGCCGCGAGTGGCCCCCCTCGAGGGAGTCGCGCCGATCACGGCGGCCGGCTTGCCCGTCAGCGCCCGGTCGTCGACGGGACGGGAGGCGATGTCGACGGCGTTCTTGATGAGGCTGGAGGGACCGCCGTTGTACTCCGGGGTGACCAGTAGTAGCGCGTCGGCGCCGCTGACCAGTGCGCGGTACTCGTCCACGTGTGGGTTGATCCCGGAGGCGTCGAGTTCCTGCTGATAGTGGGGCAGGTTCGCCAGGTTCCGGTAGGTGGCGATGGTGGCGCCCAGGCCGCGCAACTCCTGCCTGGCCAACTCGGCCAGTGCCGCGTTGAAGCCTTCGCGTTCGGAACCCAGCAGAAGAAGAACCTTGGTCATGTTTACCCATCCTGTTGATTGAGCTTTCAACAAACACAACCATTTGGGAGCCGCTTCTATTCCGACGCGTCCCTATGTTGCAGGCTGTTGCGCAGTTTTCCAGCTCATTGGATCGATCCCGACTGCTGAGCGCTGGCAGGCCGGTATGGTCGAGGACAAGGACGCATCGGGGCCTCTTGGCACCGCAGCGTCCACTTTCCGAACTGCACCACGTCGCCAACCCCGGCACGCCGCCACAGCGGACCGAGACCCCTAGGAGTAGCAATGAGCACCCCCACACAAGACCTGGCACGGGCCGGTGTCAGCATCTGGCTCGACGACCTGTCCCGACACCGCATCACCTCCGGCAACCTCCAGCAATTGATCGACGAGCGCCACATCCTGGGCGTGACCACCAATCCCACCATCTTCGCCGCAGCGCTCGCAGCCGGGCAGAGCTACGAGGAGCAGACCGCCGAGCTGGCTGCCAGTGGTGCCAGCGTCGACGACGCCATCATCGAGATCACCACCGATGATGTCCGCGACGCCTGCGACGTCTTCAAGCCGGTTTTCGAGGCCAGTGACCATCTGGACGGGCGTGTCTCCATCGAGGTCTCGCCAGATCTTGCGCACGAGACGGACGCCACCGTCGAGCAGGCCAAGCTGTTGTGGGCCAAGGTGGACCGTCCCAACGCATTGATCAAGATCCCGGCCACGAAGGCCGGACTGCCGGCCATCAGCGCCGTCCTGGCAGAGGGCATCTCCGTCAACGTGACCCTGATCTTCTCCCTGGAGCGCTACGCAGACGTCATCGACGCCTACCTGACCGGCCTCGAGCGTGCCAAGGACAATGGCCACGACCTCTCGCAGATCCACTCCGTGGCGTCCTTCTTCGTCTCCCGCGTGGACTCCGAGGTGGATGCGCGCCTGACCGCGATCGGTACCGATGAAGCGTTGGCGCTGAAGTCGCAGGCGGCAGTGGCCAACGCCCGCCTGGCCTACGAGCTGTACGAGAAGGAGTTCGCAAGCGACCGCGCGAAGGCACTCCTCGACGCCGGCGCCAACCCCCAGCGCCCGCTGTGGGCCTCGACCGGCACCAAGGACCCGGCCCTGCCGGACACCCTCTACGTCACCGAACTGGTCACTCAGGGCGTGGTCAACACCATGCCGGAGAAGACCCTGCAGGCCACCTTCGACCATGGAGAGATCGACGGCGACACCGTCACCGGCAACTACGCGGAGGCGCACGCCCTCTTCGACAAGTTGGCTGCGCTGGGCATCGACTTCCACGACGTCACCGATACCCTCGAGCGCGAGGGTGTCGAGAAGTTCATTGCCTCCTGGCAGGAGCTGAAGGACACCGTCGACGTGGCGTTGAAGGCCGCCAAGGCCTGATCGCAGCGAGACCCGTTGAAGGGGCCCGGCACCATGTGCCTGGCCCCTTCTCCGTGTCCTGACTGGTCCTGGCGTTGGGTGCCGACTTACGTACCGGTGACGCCCCAGCGTTCGAAGGCGGCGCGGATGTGCTGGGGGGCGAGCATGAACTTCGGCTCGAGCTCCTCCCAGCCGCGGAGCTTGACCCGGCGACCATACTCGATGTGCTCACGGTCCACGTCGGAGGTTGCGGGATCCAGTCCGCTGCCGGAATCACCGAAGAGCTCCAGGTGATAGAGCCACGTGGAGCCGTCCGGTTCC
Source organism: uncultured Tessaracoccus sp. (assembly GCA_964588895.1). GTDB lineage: Bacteria > Actinomycetota > Actinomycetes > Propionibacteriales > Propionibacteriaceae > Arachnia. The sequence continues at coordinate 4,094 of CAZPSO010000045.1, read as the reverse complement.
CGGCTGAGAAAGATGGACTCGAAGGCTGCGCGTTCCCGATGGAGGGTGGCGACCGCTTCGTCGTAGCGGCGGTTGAGCATGTCCATCCACGCCTCGGCCTCGATTTCCTGCCCGGGGATCACCTTGGCGCGACTCAACCGCAGCTGCAGACCGGCGGGCACGGACGGGGGCATCGGGTGTCCCTCCCAGTCCGGGGGCAGCGGGTTGAACGGGATCTCTTCCATGGGCTCATGCTAATCCCCGTCGACAGGGGCGGACAGGGCCGCCTCCACCCGGGCACGATCGGACAGGCCTATTCGCCCTCGTATGAGCCGAAGCTCCAGTAGTTGCTGTCGAAATCGATGACGCTGGCAGCACGTCCACCGAAGGGGGGGTGGTGGGGTTTGGCGTCCACTGTCGCGCCTGCTTCGAGTGCCCGGTGGAAAACCTCGTCGACGGCCTCCTCGGAAGGGACCACGAGATGGCAGATATGGCCGCCGGCTCTTAGTTTGTCGTCGGACTCGTCCCCCAGGAGAGGGCCAAACATGACCCCGCCGTTGTCGCGCCACTGCAATTGGGCGTGCGTGATCCGGTCGTCGTCGCGCACCACGAGCTTCTCAGTGAAGCCGAGAGCCAGCATGAAATCGAGGGCCCGTGGCGCGTCGGTGAAGCGGAAGCACTGGAACAATTGTGGTTTCATGCACCTACGCTGCAACAATCTGCGCACGGGTGCGGCAGAACCCGAGATCTCGGCATCAGATCACGCGGGCGATGGCCAGGCCGTCCCAGCCCTTCACCCCTACCGTCTGGAATGCTGCGGCCTCGAGGCGGGGCTCCTCGCCGAGCATCTCGATCAGTCGGCGGGTGCCTTGCACATGGGCCTCGGTGGTGTCGGGATCCAGGATGGAGCCGTCGCGCACGACGTTGTCGGTGATGATGAGCGAGCCGGGGCGCGTCAGCTCCAGGGCGGCGCTCAAGTAGTGGGGGTTGTTCTCCTTGTCGGCATCGATGAAGACCGCGTCGTAGGGGCCGGCGCTCGAGCGGATGAGGGCTCGGAGTGAATCGAGTGCCGGCCCCACCAGGATCTCTACACGCTCAGCCACACCTGCGAACTCGAGGTTGGTGCGCGCCACCTCCGCGTGGCGTGATTCGAGCTCGCAGGTCGTGACATCTCCGCCGGTGCCCACGGCCCGTGCGAAACAGATGGTGGAGTAGCCACCCAGGGTGCCGATCTCCAGTACCCGCCGTGCCCCGGCGATCCGGCACAACAGCCACAGGAACCGACCGGCCGCCGCGGAGATTTCGATCGGCGGCAGGCCGGCTGCCCGCGTCCGTTCGCGGGCCGCCGCCAGGGCGTCGTCTTCGGGGAAGAGGTGCTGCATGAAGAACTCGTCCACGTCGTTCCACAGGGCATCTGGGCTGGGCATGCGGAAATCCTAGACGTCCCAGGGTCGGCTCACCGTCGGATCGGCAGACAGAGGTGGTTTCATGTTCGGCCAGCGGCGGCGGGAGTGCCGTCGACTTTTCGCGTCGCGTGTCCGAGCCGCAGGACCGAGGAGCCCAACCAGCACAAGGGGGGCTAGGCTCGGCCGGGTGTTCAGCCCGATCGCCCGCATCTCTCTCTCGGTGAGTGTGGCGACTGGTCTCTACGGCATCTCCTTCGGTGCCCTCGCGATCGCTGCTGGCCTCGATGTCTGGCAGGCACAGTTGCTCAGCCTGGCCATGTTCACCGGCGGCTCGCAATTCGCTTTCGTGGCCGCCATTCCCGGTGGTGGGGCCGCTGCCGTGGGGGCTGCCTCCCTGATGGGAGTACGCAACGCCATCTACGGTGCGCAGATGAACGTGGAGATGAGGCCACGGGGGCTGAAGCGCCTGCTGGCGGCCCACGTCACCATCGACGAGTCCGTCGCCGTGTCCATGGCGCAGCCGGTGACAGATGGTGACGACACCCAGCGTCGCCGGGGTTTCTGGCTGACCGGCTGGGGCGTGTTCCTGTTCTGGAACCTGAACACGCTGGTGGGTTCTCTTGTCACCAGCCTGATAGACCCCGCGGCCTGGGGACTCGACGGCGCCGCCGTCGCAGCGTTTGTGGCGCTGCTCTGGCCGAGGCTGAAGCAGCGCCAGGCCTGGGCAGTGGCCGTCCTGGCGGCCCTCGCCGCAGTGCTGGTTACGCCATGGCTTCCCCTGGGAACCCCGATCCTGGTGGCCGCAGTGATAGCGGGCCTCCTCGGGTGGAGGTGGGCGAAGTGATGTGGATGTGGATCGCCCTGGCATCAGCCATCGCATTCGGGACCAAGCTGCTGGGTTACCTGCTTCCCGAGTCCTTCCTCGAGCACCGCAAGGCAATGGCGGTGATGTCGTCGATGACCGTCGGCCTGCTGGCGGCACTCGTGGCGATCAACGCGGTCACCCGCGGTCATGAGGTGATGTTGGACTCGCGCATCCTCGCCGTCGTGGCCGCAGTCGTCGCATTGCGGTTCCGGGCGCCGTTCATCGTGGTCGTGGTGATCGGTGCAGCCACTGTGGCCGTGGCCAGACTTGCAGGCCTACCCTGAGAGGCGGCGAACGTGCGGCACCAGATCCGTGAGGGTCTGGTCGGTGAACCGCATGACGCTCCATCCTGCGGACACCAGGGCATTCTGCCGAATCCTGTCTGACTCGAAGGAGGCCCGGTCGCCGTGGTATTTCCAGCCATCGATCTCCACGGCCAGTCGGAGCTTGGGGAAGGCGATGTCGATGAAGTACGACTTCTCGCCGACGCGGACCTGGTAGTTCGTGACCCAACCCGTGATCCCCGCAGCGCGGAGCAGCACGTGGGCCTGCCGCTCCAACGGTGACCAGGGGTTGTCCCGTGATTCCTCCAGCAGCGTGCGTCGCAACACGTTGCCTTTGGCTTTGGGCAGGAGGGTGAGCGTCTCGAGCATGTCGGACAAGGAGCACGCCCCCCGCCGGAGGGCTTCGCAGATGGCGTTGCCATCGCCTGTTGCGGTCATGTCCAGCACCGCGAACGCTGGTGTGGCCACCCAGGCCTCTTCGAGTGGGCGGAAGAGGTCGTTGGAGAGATTCCGCTGGTCACCCACCAGCCACGGAGCGGGGGAGTTGCGGACTCGGGTGTTGATGCGGATCGTGTCATCCTGCAGGTTGTCCCACCACGTGAGCCTGGCAGCGGTACTCCCGCAGAACCGCACGCCGGGCTGCCATGCGTAGGTAGATTCCACCCGCAGCCGAAAGGTGTCCTCGGCATCGCTGGCGGCGTACACGCCGGGCAGGACTGGCCGGATGCGGCCACTGCGGCGGAGCGCATCGATTCGGTTGCGGTGGGTGTTGCGTCGGGTGAGTAGTTCCATACTCAGCGTTATGGGCACCCGCTTGCCTCAGGCGTCACTTCTCCACAGCATAGACCGGAGCCATCTGTCGCAAACTGCCTGCACGTGGTCCGAAAAGCCTGAAGTAAGCGCTTACCGAAGCGTGTGCAGGCAAATTGCGACAATCGAGGCATGGCACCATGGGGATCATGGATGCCAAAGCTGTTCTCACGGACGCCGCCGGACGTCCCGTTGACGCCGCCCGAGCCGTCTTGGCCGGCATCTCCCAGCAGGTGCTGCACGAGATGCCCGGCGGCAACTCCATCGCGTGGCTGGTGTGGCACGCTGCCCGCCAGATGGACGTCCAACTGTCCGGCCTCCACGGCGAAGAGCAGGTCTGGGTGGCCGGCGGCTGGGCCGAGCGCCTTGGGATGCAACGGGCAGCGGACTCCTTCGGTTTCGGGGATTCACGCGACGACGTGGCCCGCACCACCGTCGGGGATGCCTCCATCCTGGAGGACTACTTCGGGGCGGTGGTGGCCACCCTGATCCGCTACATCGAAGGCTTGTCGGAAGCTGATCTGGACGACGTGGTGGACACAGACTGGGACCCGCCGGTGACCCGTGGCGTGCGGCTGGTCAGCCTCATCGACGATGCCGCCGTCCACGTGGGGCAGGCGGCTTACGTCCGGGGCATCGTGGAGGATTGGCGGATCGGCTTCTGACGCCGGAACATCCTCCGGTAGTGGCGCGCCAGTCGGCGGTAATCGGAAAACGACAACCCTGCGAGGTCGCCACCCGTGGTGGCCG
>CAZPSO010000044.1:0-13870 GCA_964588895.1 uncultured Tessaracoccus sp. | reverse complement strand
TCATCCTCACCGCCGGCCTGTCCGCCGAGGAGGCCATCGCCATCGAAGAGGTGGAGGACAACCCCTACGCCAATGTGCTGGCCTGGAAGAACGGTTCCGAGAAGACCGACGCGATCCAGGAACTCGACGACCTCCTCCACAGCGAAGAAGTGGCCGACTTCATTCGCCAGGAGTGGCCCTCGGGTGACGTGATCCCCGGCTGATCGCAGCCTGCGAAAACGGCCGCCGAGCACGTTCGGCGGCCGTTTTGCTGTCCCGACATCGGCCCCGCCGCTGGCACCACGGCGCGGCGGCCACCGATGCCCTCCACCCGCGCGGTGGGCCCGGGTGTCTGTAGCATCCCATCCATGCCTTTGCTCCGGGAACTCCTCCGCCTGTCGAGGGCGACGGTGCACATGTGGCTGCGCTTCTTCCCGGTCCTGGGCATCGCGCTGGGAATCGGCTGGATCATCTACACACTCGGCCTCGTCGGCTCCGCCACGCTCGGCACCACCGCAGACCCGCTCCCCAGCATCGTGTTCGCGCTGGGCGTTTGCGGCTCCGTGGTGGGCATGATCATGGCCATCGCCGCCCTCAAGCCCGGCATGCAGGCCCCCGGCCTGCTGGTCGCCCGTCCCGAGGCCCTCACCGACGACGGCCCGGTCCCCCGCGAAGTGTTCAAACAGGAACGGCCCGTCGAGATCGCGCTGACAACCATCGGCCCCGTGATGGCGGTGTATGCGGTGTGGGCCCTGCTGGACCAGATGATCCGCGATGGACTGTTGTGGAACATGATGCTGCAGGGCTACGGGAACCCGACGTGGTCGGTCAGCCTGGCCGCGGACCGGTTCCCCACCTACCTCGCCGTCGGGGTTGGCGCGCTGGTGCTGCGCATCGTATGGGGGGCCATCACCCGGCGGCGCTCGTCCTGGTGGCGGGCGCCCTTGGTGTTCTTCGAGGGGCTTTGGACGGCCATGTCGTTCTTCGTCGTCCTGGGGCTTCTCAACATCGTGCAGGAGTGGATGTGGACGCGCGAGTTCTACGCCGTCCTGGAGCGTGGCTGGTACGACTTCATCGCTTCCCTGCCACAGCTGCGGCTCCCGTTCGACACCACCCTCCCCGAGGCGGTGCTGGTGGTGAGCCGGTGGGTGTCTGAAAGCCTGCTCCCCGGGATCTGGATCGGCGTCGTGCTCCCTTTGATGTGGTTGACGGTCACCGCCATGGTCTTCGGCTGGCGGGAGTTCAACCTGAAGGACCTGCTGAAACGCGAGACCCGCGAGCGTGTCGAGCAGCGGCTGCAGTGGACGCAGCGGTCAACGAGCTACCGGATCCTGTCGCGGTTCGGGTTCCTCGTGGACGACCTGCGCACCAAGTACATCCCCCTGATCCATGCCTGGCGACTCGTATGGCGGGCCGGACCCTTCCTGCTGGGCGCGTTCCTGATCCTGTCCGCACTGCTGGCTGCCCTGGGACACCTGTTGGGCACCATCGCGCTGGAGATCACCAGCAGGATCGACCAGACCATCGCGCTTCTGGCGGCCGACTTCGCCGCCCGGGTGTTGCTGGCGTCTCTCTCGGTGTGCCTCTACGCCGTCGCGTTCGACCGGTCCGTCAAGGAGGCCCTGCACCTGGCGCCGCCGGCCGGGAGCTCCGACCTGTCCAGTCTTCCGCCACCGGTGGCAAGCCGGCCGATGCGGTTCAGAGACCCCGTCACGCCAGCGACGACGTCCACACGTGGTCCCGCTCCGAACCCCTCAGATGCAGAACCTGGAGCGTGAACGAGCTGAGCGGATCGGGCGTCACCGAGACCACCTTCTGTGACTTGAAGCTCATCACGTCACCCCATTCGTCCCCCTCGTCGCCAGGGTCCGTGCCATTCGTACAGCTCGACATGACGGGGCCCTCTGCCCCGCGGTAGGAGTCGTCCTCCATCAGCAGACCGTCGGAGTTGTAGATCCTGATGTTGCACACCGCATCCATGTCCTCCGACCAGTCTTCCGGCGGCTGCTCGTGGCGGTCCACGTGCAGGCGCACGAGCAGCAGCTTCATGCCCGCCGTGTCCGAGCGAAGTTCCCCGGTGTACTCGTCGCCCTGCAGTACGTCGGCCAGCTCCGTGTGCTCGACGCGGATCCGGAAGGTGTCGAACTCCATCCATTCGCCCACCTCGACGTGACCGATGACGGAGGGCTCCCAACGCAGCGCGACGTGCACCCCCACCCCCACGGCCAGCAGCAGGCACAGGGCGCCGGTGAGACCGAAGACCCACCAGGTCCTGGCGGAGGTCCTACCCATCGGCCAGGACCTCGTCGTCGGGTGTGGCGACGACGTTGGCGCTCGGCTCACCCAGGTCACCCAGGGCAAAGACCGCCGTCGACATCATGGGCACGACGCGTCCCAGTTGCGGGTTGAGGACCCTCAGCTCCAGGTTGGTCGCATCCAGCTCGGGGAGCTCGAAGATGAGGGTCCGATGGGCGAGTGTGGCGGGCTGGATGGGGGCCAGGATCGAGTGCTCGGCGATGCCGTCGTAGAAGTGTTGGTATGCGGTGCCGTCACGACCCTCCAACCGGTAGGTCGGATTGACCCGGCCCGCCGTGGCCTGCACGCGCACCCGAAGCACGACCAGGACGTCGTCGCTGTCATAGCGGATCTGGTTGAGGGGGTCGGTCACGGATCTGGCGAGTTGCGCGTCCACGAGCTCGACCTTCATGTCATCGAGCGTGATCACCCCGTCACCGCCGAGGCTGCGGGGCGACTCGTTGGGGAGGAATTCGGGGATCAGGCTGCGGATGGTGCCGACGATGAGGAGCGCCACCAGCACCGTCGCCAGCTTGTACCAGAGCCGCTCTCGCCTCATCGGCGGGTCACCGGTGCGGAGAAGTTGTACTGCCCGGCCGGGGAGGAGATGATCGGCTGCTGACCGCTCAGCAGCGCGTCGGTCATGCGCTGGTCCAGCACCGAGATGGTCACGGGGAGCTCATCGATACCCTCGACATCGAGGGTGGCGTCCTCCACCAGGCGGAACTGGCATGTGGCGGTCACGGTCACCCCCGGGTTGTAGGGCCGCTCACCATCCGTGTCGCAGTAGGAGAAGTCCAGGTTGGTCCTGGGCTCCGCGACCCGCCCGAACAGCATGTAGGAGGTCAACGTGCGGGCTCCCTGGGAGGTTTTGTTGGTGATCTCCACATCCACCTCGAGCCACGGGCCCACGGCGTTGATGTGCCCGTCGAGGACGGTGACGTCCCAGAACCGGGTGTCCACTGGCTCCCCCAGCGCCATTTCCGGTCCGAGCCACCGGCCGGAGTGCCGCTCGAAGCCACCCTGCCACGCGGTGACGGCAGCAGCAATGGCCACCACGATGGCCACCCAGCCGACGACGGGCACGCGTCGCAGTGCGGAGAGCCAAACGGTCATGCGGATTACTGTAGGACATTTCGGGGTCCCGGCTTCCCCCCGCACACCCGTCGCTCCGGGTCAAGTGGTCCGGCGCCGCCCCCGTCGGTCAGGTCAGGTGAGCGACGGAACGACTGCAGCCGCCGACGCCAGTCATCTCCCGCGACGCCTGCGATATTTCGCTGGCGTCCCGTCATGAGGCCAGCAACGCGGAGATATGGCTGGCGTTGAAGTGTGAGGCTGGCCTCGGGGCCATGTGGAGCGGGCGGCGGGAATCGAACCGGCGTCTCCAGCCTGGAAGACTGGCGCTCTGCCATTGAGCTACGCCCGCATCTCGTACAGATGCCCGGCGATGGCAAAGACTCCTTGGGGGTCCCACACCGGGTCGGGCCCCAGTGCTGGAACCCAGAGCGGGCGACGGGAATCGAACCCGCGTGTCCAGCTTGGGAAGCTGGCGCTCTACCATTGAGCTACGCCCGCGCTGCCTGCGGCAACCAGACCATGGTAGCGGACGTTGATCCCCGGCGCAGTTGGGCCCGGCCTGTCCGCGCGGCCCTCGCGGGGCCCGGGCGCAGATAGGCTGGTAGCGTGCCACCGACGTCCGCCTTCACCCGCACCGACTCGGCCCTCACACGCCGTGCGATGGCCCACGACGCGTCGCACTTCCTGCTCACACCGGCCGAGGTGGCGATCCCCCGCGACGCTCATGACGTCGCCACGCTGTTCCGCGAGGCCAACCGCACGCGCCGGTCCCTGACGTTCCGCTCCGGCGGCACCAGCCTGTCGGGGCAGGCCGTCACGGACGGGACGCTGGTGGACACGCGCCGGTTCTTCGCGGACATCGAGGTCCTGGACGGCGGTGCACGTGTCCGGGTGGGACCGGGCGCGACGCTGGGCCACGTCAATGCCGTCTTGCGGCGCTATGGTCGCAGGCTGGGTCCCGACCCGGCCAGCGAGATCGCCTGCACGATCGGTGGGGTGGTGGCCAACAACTCCAGCGGGATGCTGTGCGGCACCAAGCAGAACACCTACGCCACACTGGATTCATTGGTGGTGGTGCTCCCCAACGGCCGGATCATCGACACCGCCGCCCCCACCGCCGACATGGACCTACGACTTCTCGAACCCGAGCTGGTGGAAGGTCTGATGCTGCTGCGCCGGAGGATCCTGCGCAACCCGGAGTCGGTGGGCGAGATCCGGCGCCTGTACTCACTCAAGAACACCATGGGCTACGGCGTCAACACCCTGCTCGACTACGCCCGGCCCATCGACATCGTGCGCCACCTCATGGTGGGCAGCGAGGGCACGCTCGGATTCGTGGCCGAGGCCACGTTCCGGACGGTGCCGCTGGGTCTGCACTGCGCCACGGGCCTGGCGCTGTTCGCCTCGCTGGACGACGCCACCGCCGCCCTGCCCTCGCTGGTGGCTGCCGGGTTCGACGCCATCGAGTTGATGGATGCCACCTCCCTCACAGTGGCCCAGGGACTCCCGGCCGCCACCCCGGAACTGCTGGGGCTGCAGGTGGCCGACCACACCGCCCTGCTGCTGGAGCTCCAGTCACCCACCCCGGAGGATCTGGCCGCACGACGGGCGGCAGCCGACGCGGCGCTGGCCGAGCTGCCCCTCACCCATCCGGTCCAGCTCACCTCCGAAGCGGCCACCCGTGCGGCACTGTGGCAAATCCGCAAGGGCCTCTACGCCGCCGTCGCCGCCAACCGGCCCGCCGGCACCGCCGCCCTCCTCGAGGACATCGCGGTGCCCGTGGAGCGGCTCAACCAGACCTGTCGGGAACTGACGGCGCTGTTGGGCCGGCACCGCTACGACGCATCGGTCATCTTCGGCCACGCCAAGGACGGCAACCTGCACTTCATGTTGTCCGAGGACTTCGAGGACCCCGCCTCCATGCGCCGTTTCCGCCGCTTCACTCGCGAGCTGGTGCGCCTGGTGTTGCGGGCTGGGGGCACGCTGAAGGCCGAACACGGGACCGGGAGGGTGATGGCCCCGTTCGTGCGCGACCAGTTCGGTGATGAGCTCTACGAGGTGATGCGGGAGATCAAGTCACTGTTCGACCCCGGCGGCATCTGCAACCCCGACGTCATCATCACCAACGACACCAGCCTCCACGTGCGCCACCTGAAATCCACCCCGACGGTGGAGAAGGAAGTGGACCGCTGCGTGGAGTGCGGCTACTGCGAGCCGGTGTGCCCGTCGAAGAACCTCACCATCACACCACGCCAGCGCATCGTGCTCCGCCGCGAACTCGCCGCGCACCCCGACGATGTGGAGTTGGCGGCAGCCATGGAGGAGTCCTACGAGTACGAGGCGGTGGAGACGTGCGCAGTGGACGGCATGTGCTCTGTGGCCTGCCCTCTGGGAATCAACACGGGTGACCTGGTGCGCCGCCAGCGGGCAGAAAGCGCCACGCCGGCGGAACGCAAGACGTGGCTGCAGGCGGCCCGGCACTGGGGCGGACTCACGGGAGTCGGATCGCTGGCCCTGACCACCGCCAAGCTCGCCGGCCCCCTGGCCGGGTTGGCGACGGTGATCGGTCGCAGGGCACTGGGCAAGGACAACGTTCCCCTGTATTCGAGGGGGATGCCCGTCGGCGGCAAGGTGCGCCGTCGACCCTCCCGGAGGGACCGTCCGCTCACCGCGACGGTGGCCGCGTACTTCCCGGCATGCATCCAGTCGATGTTCGGGCCGGAGTCCATGGGCGTGTTCCAGGCGTTCGAAGAACTGTGCAAACGGGCTGCGGTCCCCGTGCGCCTGATGGATGCGCGCGACATGTGCTGCGGCACGCCGTGGAAGTCGAAGGGGTTGCGTGAGGGGTACTCGGAGATGCGCACGCTGGTGCGCCACCGGTTCATCAACGAGGCGCCCATGACGGTGGTGTGCGACGCGTCGAGCTGCACCCAGGGCCTCAAGCAGATGGTGGGGCAGGACCTGAAGGAGGTTCACATCGTCGACCTGCTCGAGTTCACCGTCCAGCATCTGCTCCCCCGCCTCGAGGTGACCCGCCCCGTCGAGTCCATCGCCCTGCATCCCACCTGTTCCACGGTGCAGCTCGGCCTGAACGACTACATGCTGACGATCGCCAACGCCATGAGCGCCGACGTTGTCGTGCCCGCCGCCTGGGGGTGCTGCGGTTTCGCCGGCGACCGCGGCCTGCTGCACCCCGAACTGACTGCCAGCGCCACCGCCCCGGAGGCCGAAGAACTCAGCCAACGCGAATTCGCGGCCTACGCCTCGGCCAACCGCACCTGCGAGCTGGGGATGGAACGCGCCACTGGCAAGCCGTGGGTGCACGTCGTGGAACTCCTGGCCCTGGCCACCCGTCCCGCAGGATGACTGGTGGTTCGCACACCTCCTACACTGGGGACGTGAACGTGTCCCAGCCCCCCGGTGGAATCGAGGACCTCCGCTGCGCCGACAGTGACCGACAACTCGTCGCCGAGGTCCTGGGCACTGCCTACGCGGAGGGCCGGATCACCCTGGAGGAGCACGACGAACGCACCGGCCTGGCCTACCGCGCCAAGACGTTCCGCGAACTGAACGCGCTCACCACAGATCTCATCCCGGGTTCCACCGCGCCCGCCAGGCTGGGCGAATCGCCCCATCGTCAGGTGGCTCCTCTGACGGATTTCCACGAAGGGCGGGCAATCCTGTCCACCTACCAGCCCGCGCCGCCGCTGCGGATGCCGGCTGCATCGGCGGTCACCACCATCCTGGGCGAGGCCCGACTGGACCTGGTGGAGGCCCAGTTCGACACCCGCGTGGTGCACCTCAACATCCACAACGTGCTCGGAGAGGTTCGGATCAGGGTGCCGGAAGGCGTCCACGTGGCGGACCGAACCAGCAACATCATGGGCGAGATCAAGGTCACCGGCACCACGAGCGACGCCAACTCCGTCACCCTCGTGCTGGAGGGAACCGTCCTGCTGGGCACGGTGAGGGTCATGGGCCCCGACACCCGGCCGCGGAAGTACCGTCGCTTCATCCGATGACCACGAAGGACTGAGATGGAAGAGCTGTTCCGACCTCCCGGCGCGCAATGGCACCGGCTGTCGCCCAACTACCTGACGCTGAAGCTGATCTCCATCGCCATCTGGTGGCCGGTCTTCTTTGCCATCATCCTCGTGCCGCTGTTCCTGTGGTCCCCACGCGAGCTGTTCATCGCGGCTGCGGCGGGGTGCCTGATCTGGTGGGCCTGGCGGTTCCTGCGCGCCCCACGCGCATATCGGCGATGGGGTTACGCGGAGACCGACAGCGACGTCTTCCTCACCCGAGGCCTGTTGATCCGCAGTTTTGACTGCGTGCCCTACGGCCGGATGCAGGTGGTCAACGTCTCCTCCGGCCCCATCGAGCGCCTGTTCGGTCTGGCCACCGTGGAGATGGTGACCTCGTCCACGTCGGGATCCATCACCATCCCCGGGCTGGAGGCCCCGGCCGCGGCCGAGATGCGGGACCGCCTGATCGAACGCGGTGAAGAGCTGCAGGCCGGGATCTGATGTCGTTTCCCCCTCACGGGTACCCCCCGGTTTCCGGACCCAGTCCGTCGGAGTCCCCCCCGACGGAGGGCGCCCTGCCGCCGGCTGGTGCCCCCTCGGAGGGAACCCGCCCCGGACCCACCTTCGAGGCCCCGCCGTCCCACGGGCCCGGCTTCCAGTCCCCGCCCCCCATCGGTGCCGACGCACCCGCACCAGCGCCAACAGGTTCACAGCCGCACCCCCAGCAACCGTCCCTCACGGACTTCCCACCGCCGCAGGGGCCGGCTTCCGAACTCGTCCCGCAGGGGTCGTCGGCGGACATGGCCCCGGCCCAGCCACAGCCCGACACCGTCGCACCCCTCGCCTCGGGACAAGCAGCCACCAAACACCTCGAACGCCCCAGCCCCCTCACCGGGCTTGCCAACAGTTGGGTGGCAGTGTTCGGCTTCGTCTTCATCATCGGGAGGGAGTTCCTGGAGAATGGGTTCGCCGGGGTCCGCGAGCTGGGGCCGATCGCCCTGTTCATCGGGCTCGCGGTGGGGGCGGTCGCGCTGCTCAGCCTGCTGTGGGGGGTGATCGAGTGGCGCACCACCCGATTCGTAGCCGACACCGAGGAGTTCCGGATCGAGCGCAACTTCCTCTCGAAGGACTCGCGTCGTATCTCTTACGCCAAGATCCAGTCCGTCGACATCCAGCGCTCGCTGGTGGCGCGGCTGCTGGGTCTGGCCAGCGTCAGCATCGACGTGGGTGGCGGGGAGTCCACCAAGCTGCAGTACCTCTCCATCGACCGCGCCAATGGGCTTCGCGACCACCTGCTGAAGAACATGCGCTCCCTCCAGATGCACGCTGCGGACGAGGCCGGCCACAGTGAGACTCCTGACGCACCCGTGGCCGCAGCGGCTCCCGAACCTGCGCTCCTGCTGCTGGCCGTCAAGACATCCACACTCATCCTGGGTGCCGTGGTCTCCAACTTCCTCATCATGCTGGTCATGCTCGTGCTCGGCCTCGGCGCCAGCCTCATCAACAATTGGGGCTCAATCGCGGCAGGCTTGCCCTTGATCATCGGGGTGGCGAGTTACCTGTTCAGCCGTATCGTGGGCAACCTGAACTTCCGCATCGAGCGGGTCTCGGACGGACTGCGCATCTCTCGCGGGTTCTTCAGCACCAGCACGCGCAGCCTGCGTGCGGACCGGATCCAGGCGGTGGCCATCCGCCAGGACGCCATCCAGAAACTCACAGGCCTGTATCGCATGAACGTCACGGTGCTCGGCGGCGGACTGCTCGGCAACGACGCCGAAACCACCAGCACCGTGCTCCCCTACGGCTCCTGGGAGGATGTGCGCACGGTCTTGGGAGCCTTCTGGCCGGGCATCAACCTTGACACCATGCCGACCACCGGACAGCCCGAGCGCGCACGGTGGCTGACGCCGTTGGCCTTCCGGAACCATCGCTGGGGCGGTGACGAGCACACGCTGATGGCGCAGCGCGGCTGGCTGAACCGTGAGATCACGGTGGTGCCACACCGCCGGATGCAGTCCATCGGCCTCTCACAAGGTCCTCTGCAGCGGGCGCTTCGCGTGGCAACCGTCGACGTGCACACCACCACCGGCCCGGTGCGCATGCTCATCCAACACATGGCACAGGACAGGGCCCGCGACTTCCTGGACGAACAGGTGGAACGCGCCCGTGCTGCCCGACTGGCCCCCGGGGAACCGGGGTACCTCACCGGCTTCGCGCCGCCGGCCTGGCCGGCTGACGGCAATGCGCCCCCGCGCTAAGGTGATCCGCATGAATGTGATGCTGGGAATCGATGTCGGCGGTTCGGGGATCAAGGGTGCCCCGGTGGATTTGGATGCAGGTGAGTGGACCGAAGACCGCATGCGCATTCCGACACCGGAGAAATCGACGCCGAAGAACGTTGCCAAGGCGATTGCAAAGATCATCGACAAGTTCGCCCACGTCATCGGCGACGCCCCCGTCGGCCTGGCCATCCCGGCTCCGGTGGTCCATGGTCGCGTGGCATTCATCGCCAACCTGCACTCGTCGTGGGCCGGTCTGGAGGCCGATGCCTTCTTCAGCGATGTACTGGGACGAAAGGTCACCCTGGTCAACGACGCCGACGCGGCCGGCTTGGCAGAGGTTCATTTCGGTGCGGCGAAGGGCCACCCCGGACTCGTGATCGTCACCACCCTGGGAACTGGCATCGGCTCGGCCATCATCCACCGGGGTGTGCTGATCCCCAACGCAGAACTCGGCCACCTTGAGATTGACGGTCACGACGCAGAGACCCGCGCCGCCGCCTCCGTCAAGGTCAGGGAGGGCCTGAGCTACTCGGACTGGGCTCCCCGCCTGCAGCGCTACTACAGCCACGTGGAGATGCTGTTTTCACCGGACCTCTTCGTCGTTGGCGGCGGCGTCTCCCGGGATGCCGATCAGTTCCTCCCCCGTCTGGAACTGCGCACCCCCATCGTCGCCGCGAAGATGCGCAACCGTTCCGGCATCATTGGCGCGGCCCTGGCCGTTCGGGCCGCCATCGAGCAGCCCGACGCCCTCGCCCACCACCCGGAGATCCTGGAGGAATTCACCCGCGAAGCCCTGGTGGCACCCGTCGACGACTGAGCCGACCGGGCCAGGTCGGCGGTCCATCTCAGTGACGCCGGGTCACATCCGCTCGGGGGCGTCGATCCCCAGCAGGTCCAGACCGGCGGCGAGGACCCTGCGGGTGGCGTCGCACAGCGCCAGGCGGGAGCGGCGCACCTCACCCTCGGACCTGAGCACCGGGCACTCCTCGTAGAACCGGGAGAAGGCGCCAGCCAGTTCGTAGAGGTACGTACACAGCTTGTGCGGGGTGAGCGCGGACGCCACGTCTTCCACCACCTCGCCGAAGCGGGTCAACAACAGCGCCAGCTGCTGCTCGGCCGGCTCCTCGAGGATCTCCACGGCTCCGAACGTGATGTCCTCGGCAGCGGCCTTGCGCATGATCTGGTTGATGCGGGCATGGGCGTACTGCAGGTACGGGCCCGTGTCGCCGTTGGTCTGCACCATGCGCTCCGCGTCGAAGACGTAGTCCTTCTGCAGACCTGAGGAGAGGTCCGCATATTTGATCGCCGCCAGCGCGATGTTGGGTGCGGCTACTTCCTCCGCGGCGTCGAGCAGCGAGGACAGGGTGGCGGCCGATCCGTCACGGGTCTTGAACGGTTTGCCGTCGGTGCCCAACACCATTCCGTATCCGACGTGCTGGGCCGCGACGTCCTCGGGCAGGAACCCGGCCTTCCTGGCAGCCGCGAAGACCTGGGCGAAGTGGCCGGCCTGGCGGGCATCGGTGACGTAGATGATCCGGTCGGCGTCGAGTTCACGGACCCGACGGCGGATGGCCGCCAGGTCGGTGGTGGCGTATCCATAACCCCCGTCGGACTTGCGCACGATCAGGGGGGCCTCGAAGCCTTCGACGAACACGCACAGGGCCCCGTCGTCGACGACGGCCACCCCACGTTGCTCCATCTCCTCCACCAATACAGGCAGGTCATCGTTGTAGGTGGATTCACCAGCCAGGTGCTCATCGCGCAGCAGCACGTTCAAACGGTCATATGCCTCGTTGAACGCTGGCTTGGAGATGTCGACCAGCTGCTGCCAAATCCGCAGGGATTCCTCATCGCCTCCCTGGAAGAGCGAGACCCGCGCCCTGGCGCGGGCGGCGAACTCCTCATCGGTCCGGAATCGCCCCGCCGCGCGCTTGTATAGGGCATCCGCATCGGCGAGCGTCAGCTCGCCGACGTCGAGACCTTCGTCCAGGACCCCTTCGATCAACATGCCGAACTGGGTGCCCCAGTCACCGATGTGGTTCTGTGGGACCACAGTGTGCCCGAGCGCCGTGAGCACACGGTTGAAGCAGTCACCGATGATGGTGGTGCGGAGATGGCCGACATGCATCTGCTTGGCCACGTTGGGTGCGGAGTAGTCGATGACCACACGCTGCGGATGCTCCGTGCGCGCCAAACCCGCGTTGGGATCCTCCAGCACCTCGGTCACGGTGGCGGCAAGCACGTCCGCGCGGATGCGGAAGTTGATGAACCCGGGACCGGCGATCTCCAGCGGCTCACAGATATCGCCGAGGTCGGCCTGCTCCACGATGTCGGCCGCCACGTCACGCGGCGGGCGTCCCTGCTGCTTGGCCAGACGGAGTGCCACGTTGGACTGGAAGTGACCGAACTGGGGCTTTGTGGCGGGGCGCATCTCCGGGTCCACCCCCGTGATGGAGCGAATCCGGGCATCCAGGAGGGCAGGCAGCGATTGCATGGTGTTCATTGTTCCATGCGTTCGACGCGTGCCGTAACGATGAGGGTGTTCAATGGAGGCTGAGTACCCCAAGGAGTCCCATGTCCACCATCCCTTCCATCTCGCTGGCCGACGGCGTCGTCATCCCCCAGTTGGGTCTCGGCACCTCGCCCTTGGACGACGACCAGGCACACCGCGCCGTGATGGTCGCCCTCGAGGCGGGTTACCGGCACGTCGACACGGCCGCGAGCTACGGAAACGAAGCCGGGGTGGGCCGGGCCGTCGCAGAATCCGGTCTGCGCCGTTCGGACGTGTTCATCACCACCAAACTGTCGAACCACGATCACCGTGACCTGTTGACCCGTCAGGGGTTGGAGGCCAGCCTGGAGCGCCTGGGGCTGGACCATGTGGACTTGTACCTGATCCACTGGCCGCTCCCGAAGCGCGGCTTGTTCGTCTCCGCCTGGGAAGGGCTGATCGATGCCCGGTCTGCAGGACTGGCACGCAGCATTGGCGTGGCCAACTTCCTGCCGCAGCATCTGGACCTCCTGCAGGACGAGACGGGCATCACCCCCAGCGTGAACCAGTTCGAGCTGCATCCCACCCACCAGGGTGAGGAGATCATCAACCACTGCACTGACAACCGGATTGCCGTCGAGGCCTACGCACCCCTGGGCAATGCAGCCGATCTGGGGCATCCCGCGATCACCCGGATCGCGGCCGGGGTGGGCGCGACACCGGCGCAGGTGATTCTGTCGTGGCACATGGCGCGCGGCTTCATCGCCATCCCCAAGTCCGCGAATCCCGGCCGGATCCACGAAAATCTTGCGGCCACCACCATCAAACTGGGGTCCTCGGCCCTCGAAGAGATTGATGGCATGCACACCGGCACCTCCCGGGTATGGGGCGATCCCCTCGACGTGAACTAGGAGCCTGGCCGCAGCAGGATGACAACCCTGATCGGCTCCCCCGATGAGGGTCGCAGCGTCTTGTGTGAGATGGGCATGAGAATGCTTTCACAATCGCCCGCTTGACTGGATGACGGGTCACGCGTGAGCTTAGGCTGCCGGGCATGCGAATTTCGGTGATTGGTTGTGGATACCTCGGTGCAGTACATGCCGCGTGCATGGCCGAGATGGGTCACGAGGTTGTCGGCCTGGACGTCGACGAGAACAAGGTGGAACTGCTGGCCCGGGGCGTCGCCCCCTTCCACGAGCCCGGGTTGCCGGCACTGCTCGAGCGCAACGTGGCCGCGGGGCGCCTGCGCTTCACCACCGATCCCACGCATGTCGCGGACGCCGAGATCCATTTCATCGGTGTCGGAACACCGCAGATGCAGGGGCGGCTCGCCGCCGACATGTCCTACGTGGATTCTGCGGTGACAACCATCCTCGAGCATGCCAACGACCACGGGCGTGGGCGCCCCGTGCTGATCGCAGGGAAATCCACGGTGCCCGTCGGCACTGCCCAGGGGATCGCGGACCGCGTCGCCGCTGCCGGGCGCAACATCATCGTGGCCTGGAGCCCGGAGTTCCTCCGCGAGGGCTACGCGGTGCAGGACACCCTCCACCCGGACCGCCTGGTCTACGGCCTGCCCGAGGACAAGCAGGCCGGAGAGACCGCCAAGCAGATCCTCGATGAGTGCCATGCGCAACAGATCGCCGCGGACACTCCCCTGGTCATCGCCAACTACCCCACCGCCGAACTGGTCAAGGTGGCCGCCAACTCGTTCCTGGCCA
>CAZPSO010000043.1:0-13894 GCA_964588895.1 uncultured Tessaracoccus sp. | reverse complement strand
GATGGTGGGGCGCGTGGAGGTCCCGCAGGAAGCCTTCGTCGCAGCCCTTGCCACATCCGACCCCACCCCCAAATACTGATCCCGCATCCTGGCGAGCCGTCTTGGCAAGCCATGATCCTCGCACTACATTGCAGGACTTGTGCGCTCCTCTGCCCTTGATTCGTTGTCCCCGGCCTTCCCCAGCCGGGCGGCTTGGGGCACCGCCTCCAGCCTGCGTGCCTGGCAGGCCGAGGCGTTCGAGCAGTATGAGCGCGACCAGCCCCGCGACTTCCTCTGCGTCGCCACGCCGGGGGCCGGCAAGACCACGTTCGCGCTGCGGATCGCCCACCAACTGCTGACCTCCCACACGGTGCGACGCATCATCGTCGTCACGCCCACCGAACACCTCAAGGTGCAGTGGGCCGACGCCGCCGCGCGGGTGGGCATCCACCTCGACCCGGGGCTCGGTGGCTCCAGCCGCAAGGGACGCTCCCGGGAGTACGAGGGCTCCGTGGTCACCTACGCGGGCGTGTCGATGCGCGCCTACATGTACGACGCGCTGTGCAACAAGCACGCCACCCTGGTGATCTTCGACGAGATCCACCACGCCGCTGACGCCCTCAGCTGGGGTGAGGGGATCCGCGACGCCTTCCAGGCGGCCACACGTCGGCTCGCGCTGACAGGCACCCCGTTCCGCTCCGACGAGAACCCCATCCCGTTCGTGGGATACGACGAGTCGATGGCTGGGGTCAGGACCTCGCGCGCCGACTACACCTACGGATACCGCGAGGCCTTGGCTGATCACGTGGTGCGGCCCGTGATGTTCATGAACTACGGCGGCCCGATGCGCTGGCGCACGAAGAGCGGCGAGACCCTCGACGTGGACCTGGGTTCCCCCCTGACCAAGGACCTCACCTCGCATGCCTGGCGCACCGCGCTGTCGCCGACGGGGGAGTGGGTCCCGGCCGTCCTCAAGGCCGCCGACTCTCGCTTGAGCGAGGTCCGTCGTCACCTGCCAGATGCGGGAGGCCTCGTGATCGCCTCCGACCAGTCCCAGGCCCGCGCCTACGCCCGCATCCTGGAGCAGATCACCGGGGCCAAACCCACGGTCGTGCTCTCCGACGATTCGAAGTCGAGCTCCAGGATCGAGGAGTTCTCCGGGAACCAGGACCGCTGGATGGTGGCGGTGCGCATGGTCTCCGAGGGAGTCGACGTGCCCCGGCTGGCGGTGGGGGTCTACGCCACTGCCACCTCCACACCACTGTTCTTCGCGCAGGCGGTCGGCCGGTTCGTGCGCAGCCGCCGCCGGGGGGAGGTGGCCACGGTGTTCCTGCCCACCGTACCGATCCTGCTCAGCCACGCCTCGGAACTGGAGCGCCAGCGTGACCACGTCCTGGGCCGACCGCAGGGTGATGAGGAGCTCTGGGACGAGTCGGAGGCGCTCCTGGAGAAGGCCAACCAGTCCGATCCTGCTTCCGATGACCTGATCGGGGAGTGGGAGGCGCTCGAATCGAAGGCCACCTTCGACCACGTACTGTTCGACGCACAGGCCTATGGGATGCATGCCGAACCTCTCAGCCAGGACGAGGAGGACTACCTTGGCTTGCCCGGTCTCCTCGAACCGGACCAGGTCTCCCACTTGCTGCGGGAGCGTCAGGGGCGCCAGATGCGCCGTCGCGAACGGCAGGACAAGAAGGAGCGGGCCCAACCCGCCGTCGCCCTGCACCGGGCACTGGCCACCAGCCGCAAGGAGCTCAACTCGCTGGTGGCCCAGTACGCACGTCGCGCCGGCGTCCCACACAGTCACGTGCACGCCAATCTGCGCCGCGAATGCGGTGGTCCCGCACTGGCCTCGGCCACCCAGGAGCAGGTCACCGAGCGGATCACGGCCATGAAGTCCTGGCTCCGCAGCGCCTGATCGACGGCGGGTACGCTGGCAGCGCAGGTCACGAAAGCTAAAGGAGCCGCATGCCAAGCGCACTGCCCCCGGGGGATCCCTTGCCCCAGGACGGGACGCTCCCACGCGAGGCGCTCGAGGAGCTGGGACAGCGCGACCTGTCCGTCTACGTGCACGTACCGTTCTGCCGGACACGGTGCGGATATTGCGACTTCAACACCTATACCCCCTCCGAGCTGCCCGGCATGTCCGGTACTGACTACCTCTCGGCCGCGCTGGCGGAGATCGACCTGGCCCGCCGGGTCCTGGGTGATCGTGTTCCCCCCATCTCGAGCGTCTTCTTCGGCGGTGGCACCCCCACCATGCTCCCCGCTGGTGACCTCGCCCGCGTGTTGGGGGCCATCCGGGAGTCCTTCAATCTCAGGGACGATGCGGAGGTCACCACAGAAGCCAACCCCGACACCGTGGATCCCGCATACTTCGCGGCACTGCTGGAAGCAGGCTTTACCCGGATCTCGCTCGGGATGCAGTCGGTGGTGCCGCACGTCCTGGCCACCCTCGACCGCGTGCACACGCCCCGCCGCGGCCTGGATGCGGCGCGCTGGGCCCGCGAAGCAGGTTTCGGGCACGTCAGCCTCGACCTGATCTACGGCACTCCCGGCGAGTCGATGGACGACTGGAGGGCGAGCCTGGAGGCCGTCGCGCAGACGCCGGTTGACCACGTCAGCGCCTACTCGCTGATCGTGGAGGAAGGCACCCGGATGGCGCTGAAGGTCCGCCGGGGCGAGCTTCCGATGCCCGATGACGATGAACTCGCCGACAAGTACCTCGTCGCCGAGGAATACCTGGCGGCCCAAGGCTTCGCCAACTACGAGACCAGCAACTGGGCCCGGGACGCCAGCGGCCAGTGCCGGCACAACCTGCACTACTGGCGCGGCGACAACTGGTGGGGCATCGGGCCTGGCTCCCACAGCCACATCGGCGGTGTCCGGTTCTGGAACCGCAAGCACCCGCGTTCCTGGGCCGAACGACTGGCCGCCGGTCAAAGCCCAGCCCAGGCGGGGGAGCAGCTGGACTCCGAGGACCGACGGATCGAGCGCGTGATGCTGGAGATGCGCCTGGCCGACGGCGTCCCACTCGACGTCTTCACCGAGACCGAGCACGCTCGGGTCCAGGACATCCTCGAGGCCGGGCTCGGCACCATCGGTGATGGGCGCCTGAAGCTGACGCTGCGTGGCCGCCTGCTGGCCGACGGCGTGGTCCTCTCCCTCCTGGATGGCTGAACGCAATAGAGTCGGACGCATGAACCAGACACGCCCCACTGCCCTGATCACGGGAGCCAGCCGCGGTATCGGCCTGGCCATCGCCCGCGAACTCGGCCGCACCCACCGCATCTTCGTGGGCGGCCGCGACGCCGACACGGTCCAGCAGGTGGTGGACCAGTTGCCGGACGCGGCGCCCTTCGTCGCCGACCTGGCTGACGAGGACGCGGTGGCCGGTGCGCTCGAAGGGATCTCGTCGCTCGACGTCTTGGTGCACAGCGCCGCGCTCGCCACACACGGACCCGTGGAGAAGGCAACCCGCGAGGCGTGGCGGCGCGATTTCGAGGTCAACGTCTTCGCCGTGGTTGACCTCACCCGCCGCCTCCTGCCGGCCCTGCGCGCCACCGGAGGCATCGTCGTGGCCATCAACTCGGGCTCCGGTTTCAACGCCCGTCCGGACAACGGTCTGTACTCCGCCACCAAGTTCGCCCTGCGGGCCTTCACCGATACCCTCCGGGAAGAGGAGCGCGGACGAGTCCGCGTCACCTCCATCCACCCCGGCCGCGTGGACACCGACATGCAGGTGGAACTTCAGGAAACCCTCGGCAACCCCGATTACGACGGCTCGCTGTATGTCTCCCCTGTCTCGGTGGCGCGGACGGTCCGCCTCGCCGTGGACACCACCGACGAGGCGATCGTGGAGACCCTCAGCATCCGGCCGGTGGTCAAGAACTGAGCGCCTACGACGTGACGCGCACGCTCGACACCTATCTGCGCCAACCGGGGCTGCGCTGGATCGCGCTGGTTGCCCTGCTCGCCGCGGTTGTCGTGCGTACCGTCCTGCTTCCCAACCAGCCGCCGACGCCCTACCGGATCGACCTCGACGTCTACCGCACCGGCGCGCAGGTCTTCCTGGCGGGGGGCGACCTCTACGGCCAGATCCCGCCCCTGCGGGAAGGAACCGAACTGCCCTTCACCTATCCGCCCATCGCCGCGATCCTGTTCGTCGTCTTTGCGATCGTGCCGCTGTGGGTGGCTGCCATCCTCCTCACGCTCAGTTCGGTGACCACCCTGGCAGTGAGCCTGCACCTCGTGCTCGCCTCCGTGCTGGCGCGCCCCCGTCGGGAGATTGCCTGGGTGGCCGTCGCCTTCACGGCGGCGCTGCTGTGGCTCTCCCCGGTCCGCGAGACCCTCGACTTCGGCCAGATCAACATCCTGCTGATGGTCCTTTGCCTGGTCGACGTGATGCGTGGCCGGGGCAAGTGGTGGGGCGGCACGCTGGTGGGCCTGGCCATCGCCATCAAACTGACGCCCATCGTGTTCTTCCTGCTGTTCCTCCTGCGCCGTGACACGCGGGCCATGATCGTGGCCGCGTTGTCCTTCCTGTTCTTCACGGGTATCGGATTCCTGGTGATGCCCACGGCCTCGGTGGAGTACTGGACCTCGACGCTGGGCAACACCGACCGCATTGGCGATCCCGGGTACGCCGCCAACCAGTCGATCAACGGCCTCTTGGCCCGGTTCCAGATCGACTCGGGGCTGGTGTGGTTCCTCGTAGCCTTGGCGGTTGGGCTGTTCTGCGGCTATGTGGCGTGGCGGCTCCTGCAGCAGGGGCACCACACCGCCGCCGTGCTGGCCGTGGCGGCGTCATCGCTGCTGTGTTCCCCCGTGTCCTGGACGCACCACTGGGTCTGGGTGATCCCGCTGATTGCCCTGTTCATCGTCTGGGGCACCCCCTTCTGGTGGACCCTGGCCGGCGCCGGTGCCCTGGTGTACTCATTCGCCCCCCACAAGATCCTGCGCAGCCGGGACGGCATCGAAACCACCTGGCTCTGGTGGGAGCATCTCGTCGGCAACGCGTACCTGCTCTGGCTGCTCGTGGCCCTGGTCGCCATGCTCGTGGTTCGCATCCCGCGACTCCTCACCGGCTGACCGCGCATCCCGGAGCCTCGACTCACCGCCACCCCATGAGGGTGTCCATCCCACGCGACCCTTCGTCTGAGCCACATCATGTGCTATTGTATTAAGCACTTAGTACAGTGACACAGGCGAGGGGGTGCCATGCAGTTCGACCCGACGCAACCCATCTGGCTCCAGCTGGTCGACGAATTCTCCCGCCGGATCTCTGTGGGCACCTGGCCGGCGGGTGAACGCATCCCCGGCGTGCGCGAACTGGCAGCTGATCTGGGCGTCAACCCCAACACAGTCCAACGGGCGCTGGCGGAACTCGAACGACGCGAGCTGTGCCGCTCGGAGCGGACCGCGGGACGGTTCGTCACGGAGGAGAAGGGGCGCATTCGGGCCCTGCGCGAGGAACTCGCACTCGGTGTGGCTGATGAGTTCGTGACAAGGGCGCGGGGATTCGGGCTGAGCCTCGACGTCGCCCAGGGCCTCATCGCCCACCTCTGGCAATCGCCACCACATGTGAAGGAGTGAGAATCAGTGTCCACAGTCATCGACATCAAGGATCTCGGATACGCGTACGGGACCACCCGCGCCATCGACGGCCTCGACCTACAGCTGCCGAGCGGTCAGATCCTGGGACTGCTCGGGGAGAACGGGTGCGGAAAGACCACCCTGCTGAAAATCCTGGCCGGTGTGCTGGCGGGCTACGAGGGCCAGGCGCTGATCGCCGGCCATCCCCCCGGCCCGCAGGCCAAGGCACACATTTCGTTCCTGCCCGACGAGAGCTTTCTGGCGCCCCAGGAACGGGTCGACTACTGGATCGGCTACTTCGAGGACTTCTTCGCGGACTTCAACCGCGACAAGGCCAGTGACCTGATCGGGTTCTTCGGCCTGCAGGAATCGATGCGCCTCACGGAGATGTCCAAAGGAATGAGGGAAAAGGTGCAGGTGGCCCTGGCAATGGGGCGTGAGGCACGAGTCTTCCTCCTGGACGAACCCATCTCCGGTGTCGACCCGTCGTCACGACAGGTGATTCTCGACGGGATCGTGCGGGACTTGTCCGAGGACTCGCTCGTCATGATCGCCACCCACCTCATTCACGACCTCGAGCCCGTACTGGACTCCGTGGTGATGATGCGCCACGGCAAGGTGCTGCTGCAGGGCGCCGTGGACGATCTCCGGGCCGAAAGGTCGGCCAGCATCGATCAAATCTTCAGGGAGGAATACTCATGGTCCGCACGTTGATCCGCCACGAATACCACCGAACCCGCAAGCAGTTCGGAATCCTGATCGGGCTCGCCACCCTCGGCGTGGTGCTGGCGTTCCTGCTGTCGAGTACAGCGTGGCCCGTCATCGCCAACATGAGCGCCGTTCTCGGATTCCTGATCACCGGCGCCTTCCTCGTGGTGCTGGTGCTGGGCCTCGCGGTTGACGTCTACAGGTCCGGGTTCTCACGCCAGGGCTACCTGACGCATGCGCTGCCCGTTCCGGGGCCCACCATCCTGTGGACCAAGCTCGGCTGGGCCAGCCTGCTGATGATCAGTGGGCTGGTGTGGTTCGGCGGGGCGCTGTTGGTCTCCATGATGTCCATGCAACTGGCGGCAGGCTCACCGGTGGCAGAGGTCTGGAGCCAGATGCGCACCACATTGGGCGATGTCCTCGCGGGCACTCCCACATGGCTCTGGGTCTGCGGCATCCTCGTCATCGTCTCGATGGCCCTGTGCTACGTCGTGCAGGTCTACTTTGCGGTCTCCGTCGGCTCGGAGAAGCGTTTCCACCGGATGCAGGCGGGAGGCCCCGTGCTGCTCTACGCCCTGGTCTACCTGGTGATGCAGTTGGTGATGCTCCTGGGCATTGCGCTGGTGCCCGTCGGGTTGGTCCTGGCGGGTGAGTTGCGATTGGTCACCTTTGACCTGGCCACCCTGTTCGGCAACGCCGGCAACGCCGGCAGCGAGGTGATGCCGTTGGGATTCCTCCCCGCACTGCTGCTGCTGACCGTGGTCCTGCTGTGGCGCACGGTGGTCTCCTGGCGCAGAAAGGTGGCCTTGCGCTGAGGCTCACGGAGCCAGGCGACGTCTCTCCCAGCCCCCCTCCACCCGCGAGTACTGGAGACGATCGTGGAGCCGGGAGGGGCGTCCCTGCCAGAACTCGATCCGCATCGGGTGCAGGCGGTAGCCGCCCCAGTGCGACGGGTAGGCAATGTCGGCCCCGTGCTCCCGGGCGGCCTGTTCGTACAGCTCGTCCAGCGCCTCCCTGGAGGTCACCGGCTTCGACTGGGGCGAGGCCCAGGCCCCAAGTTTGGAGGCAACCGGCCGGGAATCGAAGTACTCGGCCGAGGCGGCCGCCTCGATCCTCTGGACCGGACCCTCGATGTTGATCTGGCGCTGCAACGGATGCCAGTAGAAGCTCAAACTGGCCTGCGGATTGCTGCCCAGGTCGTGCGCTTTTTGTGACTCGTAGTTGGTGTAGAAGACGAAACCCTCGCAGGAGTATTCCTTCAGCAGCACCACTCGGGCACTGGGCTGCCACATCCCGCTCCTGAGCCGGCGGGAAGTGGCCAGGGTCATGGCGGTGGCCTCGATCGGCACGCCGGCATCCTGGGCAGCCGCTGCTTCACTCATCCACGCATCGAACAGCGCATAGGGCTCCATCGGGGCATCATCGCCCAGTTCCCCAACCTCGTAGTTGAGACGTCGGTCGGACAGATCCTTCGCGCGCATGTGGCTCAGTGTGCCCCAGAGCCGCGACACCCTCGGCCGCGTTCCACCACCTGACATGCGGGTGCGCCTATCGTGACTGTCGTGATCCGTTACAGCTCCGATGTTCTGGCCCAGGGTTGGCAGACCTCCCACCTGAAGAAGTCCCGCGAAGTGCGGGTCGAGAAGGACATGGTGGTGGAGATCGACGACTTCTGCGGCGCCGTCGTGCGGTGGGAGAACGGCCTGGTGGTCCTGGAGGATCGCAAGGGCAAACAACGCTCCTTTCCCCTGGGTCCGGGATTCCTCCTCGAAGGTGAGCCGGTGGCGCTCCAGCCACCCCTCAGGACCCGGTCGGCCACGCCGCGCTACACCGCATCGGGTTCCCGTGTTGGCCCCGAACGGCGCGCAGCCAAAACGGCGCAGGCATCCCGCATCTTCGTCGAGGGCCGGCACGACGCCGAACTCGTCGAAAAGGTATGGGGTGACGACCTGCGCCACGTGGGCGTGGTGGTCGAGTACCTGGGCGGCATCGATGACCTGCCGCAGGTGGTGGCCGACTTCGCGCCCGAGCCGGGGCGCCGGTTGGGCGTCCTGGTGGACCACTTGGTGCCGGGCTCCAAGGAGACCCGGATCGTGGCCGACGTGCACCGCGCCGGGTACCGCGGCGTGGTGATGGTGGCGGGCCACGAATACATCGACATCTGGCAGGCGGTCCGGCCGGAGCGAGTGGGTCGCAAGGTATGGCCCGACGTGCCCCGCGACGTCGACTTCAAGAAGGGCACCCTGCAGGCACTGGGCCTACCGCACGCCGACCAGGCGGACATCGCCCGGGGCTGGAAGGCCATCCTGGCCAGGGTCCGCACCTACAAGGACCTCGACGCCAACCTCAACCGCACCGTCGAGACGCTCATCGACTTCGTCACCCAGGACCTCGCCTGAGCACGCCGCCTGTCCTGGATGGCATGGCCTAGGGTGGGGACATGGACACCGACCGGATCCTCGAACTGCTGAAGGCCACCGCAGAAGAAGTGATCACGCCCCGATTCCGGACGCTCGCAGACCACGAAATCGAGACCAAGGCCGGGCCGGATGACTTCGTCACCATCGCCGACAAGGAGGCTGAGGACTACCTCGCTCGCCGCCTGCGGGACCTGTACCCCGAGGCCCTGGTCGCTGGCGAGGAGACGATGCTGAACAATCTGGAGTCACGCAAGAGGTTGCAGAACGCCGATCACGCCTTCATCATCGACCCGATCGATGGCACCAGGAACTTCGTGCGCGGCCGCGTCGAGCACGGGGTCATGCTGGCCGAGACGCGTGCCGGGGTCACCACGCGAGGCTGGATCTGGCAGCCCCAGACGGCCCGGGCCTACGTGGTGGAGCGTGGCTCGGGGGTCGAGATGAACGGCAAGCCCATCGAGCGGCAGGTCCACGACCGGCCCCCGCTCGGCGCGTCCTCCAAGCGAAACCTCCATGGCTACGACGCATCGGGCCAGCTGTCCCCGGTGGTCACCTCCAACTTTGCGTGCGCCTTCGACTATCCCGCGATCCTCCACGGGGAGATCGACTTCATGTTCTACTCCAGCCTGCATCCATGGGATCACCTGGCCGGGTCGCTGATGGTGGTCGAAAGCGGTGGGGTTAGCCGCACCCTCGACGGCGTCGACTACTCCCTGCTCACGCGTTCGCGGGGGCTGCTGGTGGCCATCGACGTGTTGGTGTGGATGAAGGCTCGCCAGCACTGGCCCGTCGCCGCCGGCAACTCCAGCCTCCTCCAGTCCGGCTGAGGAGAGCCCCTCAGAGCAACGGCAGGTGGGTGCGGGGCGTGATGCCCTCTGCCTCCAGTTCGGCGTAGATCAGCGGCAGTGCCACCCGAAGGGTCTCGTCGGTAAAGGGCCACTCTGTTTCCGCTGCGGCATCGGCCACCTTGATCCCTTGCTGGATCAGCATCTCGCACGTGCCGTAGAGCATCGCGATCTCGCCTTGCTGCTGGAAGACGAAGTCGCGGTCCACCGCAGGACCATGGCCGGGGACCACGATGGTCTCCGCGTTGGCGGCGCCCACCATGCTGTCCAGGACCGTCGGCCAGTTCCGGATGCTGGAATCCGCCGAGAACTGGGGGTCACCCGAGGATTCAATGAGGTCCCCGACGAACGCCACGTTCTTTCCGGGCACCCACACGATCACGTCGGAATTGGTGTGGCCACCACCCAGGTGGAGGAATTCCACGCGCACGTCGCCGAGGGTGATGGCCTTGGCGAGCGAGAAGGTGACCTCGGGCTGGGGTGCCTCATCCAGGCCGACTCGCGAGAGCACTTGGGCGGATTCGCCGGAGGGTGCGCCCAGGTTCTCATGGGCGATCGAGGTGAGACCCTCCATGCCGGCCAACCCGAACCAGTGATCCCAGTGGTCATGGGTGAGCACCGCGTGCGTGACGGGGACGCCGGCAGTGTTGCGGGCTGCCTGCAGGAGGGCTGCGCCCTGCTCGGGGGTGGCGCCGGTGTCCACGATCAGGGCCGAGGTCTCGCCCACCACGAGCCCGACGTTGACGCTCGCCGGCTCGCAGACCGCCACGTACACCCCGTCGGCCAACTGCCTGAACTCACCAATGCTCCACTCCATGCCAACCACCCTAACTGGATTTGCGAATCGCGCCCGCTAGAATTGGCACTCGAAGACAACGAGTGCCAGTAGCGACGGAGGTGGGACCAATGCTCGATGACCGGAAGCTGGACGTGCTGAAGGCCATCGTGACCGACTACGTGGCCAGCCGCGAGCCAGTCGGGTCAAAGGCGTTGGTGGAGCGCCACCGGCTCGACGTGTCATCGGCGACGGTGCGAAACGACATGGCGGTGCTGGAGGAGGAGGGCTACATCACGCAACCCCACACCAGCGCCGGACGCATCCCCACCGACAAGGGGTACCGGCTCTTCGTGGACCGCCTGGCCGACATCAAGCCCCTCTCAGGAGCAGAGCGGCGTGCCATCTCGGCATTCATGACCGGCGCCGTCGACATGAACGACCTGGTGGCACGGACGGTGCGGATCCTCGCGCAACTCACCCGCCAGGTGGCCATCGTCCAGTTCCCGGTGGCAAGCAGGAGCCTGATCCGGCACCTGGAGTTCATCCGGCTCAACGCTGAGCGGCTGATGGTGATGGTGGTGGCCTCCAGCGGACACATCGAGCAGCAGATCACCGACGCCCACGACATGGACGATGCCACCATCGACATGCTGCGCAGCCGAATCCGCGAGGCGGTGATCGGCAAGACTGCCTCCGACGCAGCCCAGTCCATGGCCGGGGTGCTGGATCATCTCGAGTACGAGACGAGAATGGCCGCCGCGCCCCTGCTCACCGTGGTCCTCGAGATCCTGGCCGGCGACCCGGTTTCCCAGGTGGTGGTGGCCGGGGTGCCCAATCTGGCCGCTTTCGGCACATCGTTCGAGACCAGCATGCGGCCCCTGCTGGAGGCACTGGAGGAGCAGGTGGTCCTGCTTCGCCTCCTCGGCGAAGCGGCCGGTGACGACATCACCGTGCGCATCGGGCAGGAGATAGCCGCCGAGGGGTTCCAGTCGACTTCCGTCGTCGCTTCACCGTATGGTGCAGGGGACGACCTGGCCGCCGCACTCGGTGTGGTGGGTCCCACCCGGATGGATTACCCATCCACCATCGCTTCCGTGCGGGCTGTCGCACGGTACGTGAGCCGGTTCCTGACAGAAGGCTGAGACGAAGAACAACTGATGAGCAAGGACTATTACGCGCTGCTCGGCGTCGAACGGGACGCCACCGCCGAACAGATCAAGAAGGCCTACCGCAAACAGGCCATGAAGGTGCATCCCGATGTCGCCCCCGGGGAAGACGCAGCGGAGAAGTTCAAGGAACTGACCGAGGCCTACCAGGTGCTCAGCGACCAGAACAAGCGCTCCATCTACGACCGTGGGGGGGACCCCAACGGCAGGACCGGTGGCCCCGACTTCTCCGGTTTCGGAGGTGGCTTCGCGGGCGGATTCGACTTCACGAACCTGGTGGACGCCATGTTCGGAGCCCAGGGCGGACGTGGGCCGCGCCCGCGCGTACGCCAGGGCCAGGATGCGCTGGTGCGTGCCCACCTCGAACTCCACGAGGCCGTCTTCGGCACCACCAAGCCCATCAGGATCGACACAGCGGTGGTCTGCCCCAAGTGCAAGGGCGGTGGCGGAGAGCCCGGGTCCGAGCCCGTCATGTGCCACACCTGCAGTGGCCATGGCGAGATCTCCCAGATCCAGCGCAGCTTCCTGGGCGACATCCGCACGTCGCAGCCCTGCCCCAGCTGCCGCGGCTACGGCACCACCATCCCGCGTCCCTGCGGCGAATGTGCCGGCGAGGGGCGCGTTCGCGCCACCCGCACCATCTCCGTCAAGATTCCCGCAGGCGTGTCCACCGGCATCCGCATCCACCTGGAGGCGCAGGGGGAGGTGGGCCCGGGAGGCGGTCCTGCAGGCGACCTCTACGTGGAACTGATGGTGGCCGAGCACGACACCTTCCGTCGCGATGGCGACAACCTGGAGATGGTGCTGAAACTACCCATGACCGCAGCCGCACTGGGCACCACAGTGGAGGTGGACACGTTGGAGGCGGAATGGGACAAGTCCGACGTCGAGGACCGCAAGGTGGCCGTCGAGATCCCGGCAGGGACGCAGTCCGGCACCCGGGTGGCGCTGAAGGGGCGCGGTGTCCCGAAGCTGCGCGGCGGCGGCCGCGGCGACCTGGGCGTGACCCTGCTGGTGCAGACCCCGACCAGGCTCGATGACCAGCAGCGCGAGCTGCTGCGCCAACTGGCGGAGTCCCGTGAGGAATCCCGCGTGGAAGCCGATGTCCACCGGGGCAAGGGCGGGGTGCTCAGCTGGCTGAAGGAAACCTTCTCCTGACATGAGCGACGCGCTGTTCCTGGGCGACCTCTCGGCGCCGCAGGTGGGCCAGAGCGTCCTTCTGGCAGGCGAGGAGGCCCGGCATGCGGTGGCAGTTCGCCGCGTCCAGAAGGGCGAGTCCATCCTGGTGGCCGACGGACGGGGACTCGCTGTGCGCGGTGTGGTGATGAGCACCTCCAAGTCCGAACTCGCCATCGAGGTCCTCGAGGTGTTGCGCACCCCGGAAGGACCAGTGCGCACCACGGCCGTGCAGGCGCTCGCCAAGGGGGATCGGGCCGACCTTGCCGTGGCTGCCATGACGGAGGTGGGAGTGGGCCGGATCCTGGCGTGGCAGGCGTCGCGCTCCATCGTGCGCTGGAGCGGGGAGCGTGGTGCCAAGTCGCTGGCCAAGTGGCGCTCGACGGCGCGGGAGGCCACCAAGCAATCCCGCCGGTTCCGCGTGCCCGAGGTGGCAGCCGTCGAGACCGACGGCGTGGTCAGGGCCATCGGTGACGCCGACCTGGCGTTGGTGTTGCACGAGGCCGCCGAGCGGCACATCGGGCAGGTCCGGCTCCCCGACCACGGCGAGGTGATCGTGATCATCGGGCCCGAGGGCGGCATCACGCCGAAGGAGTTGGCATCCTTCGAGCAGGCTGGCGCCGTCCCGGTGCTGGTCAGCGACGCCGTCCTTCGAACGTCCACCGCAGGTGTGGTGGCGCTGGCACAACTCGAAGTCCTGGGACGTCGATGAGCTTCGGGTTCGAAGTGGGCCGACGGCTGGACGGCCACGGCCGCACCGGCGTCATGAGCACCCCGCACGGGCAGATCGAGACCCCGGCGTTCATCGTGGTGGGCACCAAGGCCACGGTGAAGGCCGTCCTCCCGGAGGCGCTGGAGGCCCTGGGTGCCCAGGCAGTCCTGGCCAACGCCTACCACCTCTACCTGCAACCCGGTTCCGACATCGTCGACGAGGCGGGCGGCCTGGGCAGGTTCATGGGCTGGGATGGACCCACCTTCACCGACTCGGGGGGATTCCAGGTGATGAGCCTGGGATCCGGCTACAAGAAGGTCCTCGCCAGCGAGTTCAAGGGCACCACCAGCGACCACTCCGTGGCCGAGGGCAAGACCCGCATGGCGCACGTCGACGATGACGGCGTGACCTTCACCAGCCACCTGAACGGCGACAAGCACCGTTTCACCCCCGAAATCTCCATGCAGATCCAGCACCAGCTGGGTGCCGACATCATCTTCGCTTTCGACGAACTG
>CAZPSO010000042.1:0-13949 GCA_964588895.1 uncultured Tessaracoccus sp. | reverse complement strand
CGCCGCCCGGCAACCTGTGCCTGCACAGGTTGGCAGGGGAGGCATGGAAGAATGGAATCCATGGAGCGAGGAGTGGGACCAGAACCCGGGCAGATCCTCATCGCGACCGAGCCAGGACGCGGGGGATACTTTGATCAGAGCGTCGTCCTCCTCCTCGACCACAACGACGGCGGCACCTTGGGTGTGTGCCTGCACAAGTTGGCGGATTTTCCCATGGTGGACGTGCTGGAACCCTTCCAGCACATGCTGACCCCGCCGCCGCAGCTCTTCGAGGGCGGCCCCGTCTCCCAGCAGGCTGCGGTGTGCCTGGCGCAGGTGACCAATCCCCACGAGGACCCCCCAGGCTGGAAGCGCATCTTCGCGGACGTGGGGATCCTCGACCTGGAGACCCCCATCGAACTGGTGGCTGGTGCGTTCTCCCACATGAGGATTTACGTCGGGCTCGCCGGCTGGGACACCGGCCAACTCGAGGGTGAGCTGATCCGTGGTTCGTGGTTCCGGGCCATGGCGCGCGCCGAGGAGGTCTTCGGTACCCCCGGGGGCCTGTGGCGACGAACCCTGCGCCGGGTGGGCGGGGCCAAGGGCCGCTGGTCCACCTGGACGGACTCACCCGAACTGAACTGAGACAACCGACCCGTCGTGCAGTTCGACGCGGTTGCTGGACCGCCCGATCAGGAGCGGGTCATGTGTCGAGATCACCGATGCGATGCCGCGCGAGTGCGTGAGCTCCACCAACAGGTCCATGATGGTGGCCGCCGTGTCCGAGTCCAGCTGCCCGGTTGGCTCGTCTGCGATCAGGATGTCGGGCCCCGCCACGAGCGCCCGCGCGATGCCGACGCGCTGCTGTTGGCCGCCGGAAAGTTCGTAGGGCCGTTGCCGGGCGTGCCGCGTGAGCCCCACCCACTCCAGGGCCTGGGTGACACGCTCGTCCCGTTCGGCCACTGACGTGTTCAACAGCCGCAGCGGGACCTCCACGTTCTCCGCTGCCGACAGCACGGGGATCAGCCCGAAGGACTGGAAGACGTAGCCGATCCGATTGCGTCGGAGCTCCAGCACCTCGGCCTCGGGCAGGTCGGAGAACACACGGCCGTCGTGGAGGAGAATGCGGCCACTGGTGGGACGGTCGAGGCCGCCGAGCAGGTTCAACAGCGTTGTCTTTCCGGAGCCCGACGGCCCGTGGACCGCCGTCAAGTGGCCGGCCGGGACCTTCAGGTCCACGTCGAGGAGCGCGTCCACCCGTGTGGCCCCCTTCCCGAAGCTGCGGCTGAGCTTCTCGGCGCGCAGGACGAAGCTACTCATTGGGTCTCCTCCTCACCGGCGCGGCGCGCCATCTCCGGTTCCTCCCCGCGATAGATGCCGACGTGGTCGTCGCGCTTCTTTAGCCGCACCCTGTGCTCGAGCCGCAGGTCTGACACATGACCCTGGGGCAGCTGGATGCGGCCGGCTCTATCGATGACGGTGTACTCCTCGGCCACCAGTTCCCGGCGGCCGTCCGGACCGAGGACCGTGCGTCGCAGCACCTCCGTGGAAGTGCGCCCGTCGCGGATCTGTACGGTACGGCGGACGTGGTCGCTGACAGTCGGGTCGTGGGTCACCACCAGCATCGTGGTGCCCAGCTCGGTGGCGGCACCGCGCATCGCCTCCAGCACGGCTTGTGAGTTGGTCTCGTCCAGCTCGCCGGTCGGCTCGTCGGCCAGCAGAACCTGGGGTGAGTTGGCCAACGCGGTGGCGATGGCGATGCGTTGCTGCTGCCCTCCGGAGAGCTGGCGCGGCAACCGGTCGGCGCAGTCGGCGACGTCGAGCAGGTCCAACAACCCAGCCGCGCGTTCCAGACGGTCCTTGCGTGAACTGATCACCATCGGCACCATGACGTTGTCGCGCGCGGTGAGGAACGGCAGCAGGTTGCGGGAGGTCTGTTGCCACACGAACCCCACGGTGTGGCGCTGGTAGTCGACGCGCTGCGAGGCTGACATGGACAGGAGATCGACCCCGGCGACACGCGCCTTGCCGCCGGTGGGCCTGTCGTGGCCGGAGAGGATTCCGAGCAGCGTCGACTTGCCGGAACCGGAGGCACCCACCAGCGCGACGATGTCGCCCGTCTCCACGGTCAGGTTGAGGCCTTGAAGTGCCTGTACCTCGATTCCCTCCGTGTGGTAGATCCGGACCAGGTCCTCGCAGTAGATGTCCGGTTCGTTAGATGTCATTGCGTGGGCCCGGCGTGGGCTGGTTTCTGTCATCGTTGTTCTCCCATCCGAAGGGCCTGGGCCAGGTTGGTCCGCCCGACGATCCATGCGCTGAGCACGACGGCAATGCTCACCGTGGCCAAGACGAGGGCGAAGACCGCGACCAGGGCAGGTGCGTCGAGGTGCAGTGTGGGTTGGAAAGTTCCGCCCGTCAGGCCCGCCAGGTCAAGTGTGCTCACCATCAGCGCACCGATGCCCACCCCCAGCATCGCCCCCACCACCAAGGCAGCCACGACGACGGGACCCACCTCCCACGCCACCAGGGCCCGGGCCTCGTGGGGCCGCAGGCCGAGGGTGCGAAGCACGGCGAGGAGTCGGCTTCGGCTGGGGGCGCCCATCAGTTGCACGACCACCAGGGCGAGCACAGTCAGCAGCGACGTGGCGGCAGCCGCCCCGATGAAAGCCACCGACAGTGCCCGCACCACCACGCCCTCGCTGTTGGCGAGAACGCGCTGTTCCGCCACCGTGACGAGCCCCCCTCCAGCCGCCTCCCGCAGCGCTTCGGCCACCTCGGAGGCGTCTGCCCCGGGTGCAACGGAGACCACGGCGAGCGTGGAGGGCGGAGTGGTGCCTCCCGCCGATTCCCATGCCTCCTGGCTGACGAACACCCATGTGCCGGGTGAGGAGTTGACACCGGGAATGAATTCGATGTGGCCGAGGCTGGTCGCCCGGCCCAGTTGCCCGAGTGTGGCGGGACCTTCGTGGGGTGGTGTCAGGCCGCCGGTCACCAGGGCCGGGGTGAGGGCGCGGTCGAACAGCTCCAGGGGCGGGGCCGCCACGCGCGGGGATTCTTCCCAGACCCGGCCCACGGCCTCGTCCGCCACCCAGACGCGCACCGAGGTCAGGTCGCCGTCGGCCTGGATTTCGCGGCTGCTGGCGGTCTGGGTGATGCGTCCGGCATGGCTCACCCCCTCGATTCCGCGGAGGTGGTCCATGACCTCGTCGGTCATGCGCGGCCCGGAGATCTGGACGTCTCCGCCGACATCTGTCCAGGCCGCGACTTCGGCCCCCCGATCCACGGTGCCGAGCAGCACCACCGACAAGATGGAGATGGTGGTACCGAGCAGGACCGCCATGGTGGGCAGCAAGCCGCCCGCCGGGTCCCGCAAAGCGCGGGCCGCCCCGAGGTGGGTGGTCAGTCCGGTTGAGCGCTTGAAGGCACGTGCCATGACCGCCAGTGGCACGGGGTAGATCCGCAGGGTGAGCAACCCGGCGGCAAGCGCGCACAGCACCGGAGTGGCGGCCGCGAGCACGTCGAGGCCCTCGCCCGGTGCCGGTTCCCGGGCGAGCAACTGCCATGACGCGGCAACGGCCAGCGCCAGGACGCCCAGCTCTGCCAGGAGCCGCAGCCGGCCCCCCCGAGAGGTCAGGTCTGCTCGGGTGCGGTGTCGCGGGCGAGTCAGGGCAAGGACCAGCGTCGCCGGGGCGGCCAGGCCCACGAGCAGAGTCGCCAGCCATTGCCACCCAGAGGAGGTGCCGGTGATGCTTGCCAGCGCGAGCAGGTGCCCTGCGGCGGCGGAGGGGATGGCGAACAGCGCGCCCTCGATGCCGCTGAGCGCACGGACGTGCTCCGGTGCCGCCCCTCGTGCCGCCACCAGTTCGAGGGTGGCGTGCCTCCTCAGGATGGCCAGCTGCGATCCGAGCGCCATCAGGGCGCCAGCCACCCCGAGCGGACCGACTGCGACCACTGCCACGAGAGCGGTGGCTGCCCGCTGCTGGCTGATGACGCGTTCCAGGGTGGTGCCCAGCTGGCTGTCGAATTGGGCCGTGATGGGTGGCAGGGGAGTGGACGCCTCACCGTCCAGGAGGGTGTGGGATCGGGCCAGCAGGTTGGTCAGTTCCGCTTGGAGCCGGGCCACGTCCACGCCACCCGTGACCCCTGCGGTGGCCACGGGATACCACATCTGCACCCGGAGCGTGGTGGTGGTGTGGGACTCCAGGGAGCCCGGGTGGGACGGAGCAAGGTAGACCCAGGCGTGCCCGGCCTCTCCTCGGTCGGGGTTGGTCGAAATGCTCAACCGGTCGCCGAGGTCGAACATTTCCCATCGCGGGTCCTGGGGGTCCCTGGCCTCGACGAGGCCCTTCAAGAGGTAAGTACCGGCCACCACGTCTCCCACCTCGAGGTGGAGGCGCTC
Source organism: uncultured Tessaracoccus sp. (assembly GCA_964588895.1). Taxonomy (GTDB): domain Bacteria; phylum Actinomycetota; class Actinomycetes; order Propionibacteriales; family Propionibacteriaceae; genus Arachnia. The sequence goes on along the minus strand of CAZPSO010000042.1, from coordinate 9,571 downwards.
TGCCGCGTCGGAGGCCATCACGACGGGGAAGGGTGAGCTCAGCTCCACCTCCGGCCACTCCCCGGCCACCAGTTGCATCGATTCGAGCAGGAGCGGATTGATGATCGGTTCCACGGAGGCCTCGTAGAACCCCGTCTCCAACTCGGGCACCCAACTGGAGGACGAGCCCAGGGCAGTGACCCGAGCCACGAACTGCGCGTCCTGCAGGACCTCACGCAGGATGGCCGGCTGTCCCTCCCGCAGCCGGGCGGCACCCTCCAGCTGGACGGGCCAGATGTCGTGCAGGCCCTGACCGTCCTGATCTTCCGGCCAATCCAGTTGGTCCAGCGGAAAGGCCGTCAGCGACCAGGTGGCTGTGACATCGCGCTGGAAGGAGGAGAGGGTGCCGACCTGCTCCTCCAGTTGCCGATCCGCCACCTCGGTCATGGCCCGGGGCACGGCCGCCAGCAGGAACGTGGTGGCGAGGGTGAGCAGCGCGAGGGCCAGGACCACCCAGGGATCCGACCGGAACTGCCGGAACCACAGTCGGCTCACGTCCCGGATCACCGGACCTCCTCCCGATACTCGCGATCCAGGGCCTGGAATTGGACAGCGCGCGCGAGCAGGGCGAGCACCACCGCCACCAGTAGCCCCCCGAAGCCCAACAGACCCAGCCAGGGGGGCCAGTCGAGTTGCAGGGCGGAGCCGATCCACACCTGGCCCGGCGCCGCCATCGACTGGGCCAGCGCGGGCACCACCAGCAGACTGACCACCCACCCGGCCACCAACCCCAGGGCCACCGAGGCCCCCACGACGGCCGCGAGTTCGCCGGTCCGGGAGAGGGCCTGTCGGGAGGGGGGCATGCCGAGGGCACGGAGCACCGCTACTTCGGAGCGGCGTGCCGTGGTCATGGTGGCGGCGGCTGCGGCGATGCCGGTGCAGGCCAGCAGGATCGCCCCGGCGCACGCCACCCAGAACACGAAGCGGGCAGAACGGGTGGGGTCGGTGGGCAGTTCGGGCGAGGCCACCGCGACGCTGTCCACAATGGGCCAAGCGGCCAGCTCCGCCGCCGCGGCATCCACGTCCCCACCGGGAACCGCCCACACCTGGGTGGGGGCACGCAGGGTCTGGCCTGCACTGCCCAGCATGGCTCCCAGCCGGGTCGCGTCCACCAGGACCGCGCGGGGTTCGGTACTGCCCGGCAGGGCGTCGACGTGTGCGTCCAGGACTGCCGGAACGCGCTGGTTCATGAACAACAACTCGTACTCGTCGCCCACTTCCAGGCCGGTGGCGTCTGCGGTCTCCGGGGTCATGGCCGTCCGCGCGCGCATGGGAAGGTCCGGGGTCGCATCCGGTTGCCCGTCGGTCAGGGGGCTGAACACCGCCGAGATCGGCTCGTCCCAGACTCCCTGGCGTTCCGCGGCAGAGATCCGCCAGGTGGTCCCGGCGGCATCCAACCTGGGCGGCAGGTGGATCTCGTTGGTCTCATGGCGGACGAAATGCCCCCAGTTGGAGCTCTCGATCACGGCCGTCACCTCCGGGGTGAGTGCCTCACGTTCCGTCAGCAACTGGGCCGAGGCCTCCCAGGGCTGGGCGTAGGCCGATGCCCAGTCAGCGGTCGCGAGGCCGAACAGGTTGGTCCCGTTCCCGTCGAGCAGGGTGAGCGCGATGTCCACGTCCCGGGGCCATGCTTCCGCGAACTGGTCCGAGGGCGTCCGCGCCTGGATGGCGACCGCGTCCACCGCGAAACGGCGCTCATCGTCCAGGTCGATGGCCACCTCGCGGTCCAGGTACCCCGGTGTCATCGAGAAGTCGGTCAGGCGCTCCTCGTCCCATGCCAGCACGGGGCCCGGAAGCTCCTCGTGGAGGGCGGTGACCCAGTGCCCGGTGCCGCTGTCCACGTCGCGAACGAACAACCGCACGGCGAAGTCGACGGGGGCCTGCTGTCGCGCCACCTGTTCTTCCAGGCGGACGATGGCGTAGTCGTCACGCTCGTCGCCCGAGGGGGCGGGACGACCCTCGGTCTCGCGGATTGCCTGTTCCAGGCGCCGCGACTCACCCATGAACTGGTTCAGGTAGGCAATGCCCCAGTCGTCAACCACCATCTCGGCGGCAACGTGCAGGCGCAACTCGCCCATCCCCGGGGAGACGACGATACTGCCCCCGGGCAAGGCCTCAGGATTCTCGTTGAGCCACTGATCGGGCACCATCGTCAGGTGCTGCGGCAACAGGGCGATCTCGGCGAGATCCAGGGGAGCAGCAGCCATCGCGGTCAGGGTGATGTCGCCAACGCGCGCCTCGCTGGTCACCCAGACGGGACTGGCCTGCGCCACGGCACCGCCCATGACGTCGGCTGCGAAGGCCGGGGGCACCGCACCCTGGGGGAGCAGGGTGGGAACCCTGCCCAGCTGGGCGCGCAGGGGTGCGCCGTCGTGCACGGCCTGGAGGTCGTCGCGGAGCTGGGCGGAGGTACCCGCGTAAGTGGCAGCGACGGTGGCGGCCCCGGTGGCGAGCACGGTCAGCACCACGGGCACCGCGTAGGTGCCGAGGTGTCGGGAGACCTGGGTGCCGCCCAAGTGTGCGGTGGCGGTTCGGGTGCGCCGCGTGAGGGCCGCGGTGGCGGCGCTCAGGGGTCCCAGCAGACCGAGGGCGACGACGCCGGCTGCCGCCAGCAACAGCGCCGGAGCGGCCCCGGCCACCAGGTTGACCGACCACCTCTCGCCGTCGGTGACCAGGGGGGAGCCCACGCGGTCCAGCTGCCACAGGGCCAAGGCCGCGGCTGCCAGGACCAGGACGAGCGTCGCCCCGGTGACGGCCCGGGGGGCCCGGCCGGAGCGATCCACCTCGTAACCGGGCGTGGTGGCAGCCCTGGACTGCATTGCGATCAGGACGCCCACCGCGAGCAGGGAACCCACGAAGCAGGCTGCACCGGCGAGGACGACGGCGCCGGTCTGGCCTTGCCCGTTGGTCACTTGGCGCAGCACCTGCAGCGCCGCCGCGATTCCCAGCCCGACACCGGCCACCACCGAGACGAGGGCCTCCGCGGCGCCCAACAGGAAGACTTGCGTCCTGCTCGCGCCCCGTGCCACCAGGAGTGCCGCCTGGGCATCCCGGGAGTTCAGGAGGAGGCGGGCCACCTGCAGCACTGCCAGTGCCGTGACCAGGATCAGCACCGAGAGCGGAATGGTGCCGAGCGCCTGGGAAGCAGCGAGATTCTGCGACGCCAGCTCGGCGGCGGAGGCGAGGTCACCCTCCACCGTCAGGCCCCGCACCGCAGCTTCGGAACTGCGCAACGTGAGCCTCAGCTCCTCGGCGCCGCGGGCGTAGTGACCCATGTCGTCGGGTTGCAGCCGTGCCACCTCGGGCAGGACGGTCCAGGTGACGAACTCCCCGTCGGATGCCTGCTCCACCGCCGTGGTGACCACCACCGGGGCGGGTGCAAAAACTTCGGCGATGATCCGGCGGGCCACCCGGTCCTGGTGCTGCGGGTCCTCGGCCACCCGGGTGCGGGCCTGGACGCCCAGTCCCTCATCGCCCCCGACCGCCGCTTGCGCGGACGTGGTGGCGGCGGAACCCGTGTAGCCGACGGTGCCGGCAATGACGGCGGTGGTGGCGGCAACGAGGGTGATCAACGTCAGGAACAAACCCAGCGACGCACCGGCGCGCCGCAAGGCGATATGTACCCAACTGCCCATTGGTCCATCCAAACACCACGGGCCGTTCACCACGGGGCGACCCGCTGGCGTGACCAATTCGTGACCTATCGTTCCATCTGGATATCATGGAGGACACCAACGGATAAGGGGTGGATCTGCAGTGAGTGACGGGCGATCACGGATCCTGATTGTGGATGACGACGCGGCCCTGTCGGAGATGCTGCAAATCGTGCTGCGGCAAGAGGGCTTCGACACGGTCCATTGCCCCACGGGCACGGATGCACTGGATGTGATGCGCGCCACCCGACCCGACCTGGTGCTGCTGGACCTCATGCTGCCCGGCCGGGGCGGCGTCGAGGTGTGCCGTGACATGCGGGCCGAATCCGACGTTCCCATCGTGATGCTCACCGCCAAGTCGGACACCTCTGACGTGGTGGCAGGCCTTGAGGCCGGCGCGGACGACTACGTGCCCAAGCCGTTCAAGGCCAAGGAACTGATAGCCCGGATTCGGACCAGGCTGCGTCGCCTCAGCGCGGAACCCGGTGCCGAAGTCCTGGGCATCGGTGACCTCACGATCAATGTGTCGGCACGTTCCGTGAAGCGTGATGACGACGCCCTGCAGTTGACACCGCTCGAGTTCGACCTGTTGCTGGCGCTGGCGAAGAAGCCGATGCAGGTGTTCAGCCGGGAAGCCCTTCTGGACGAGGTGTGGGGGTACCGCAACGTCGCGGACACACGTCTGGTCAATGTGCACGTGCAGCGACTGCGCGCCAAGGTGGAGAAGGATCCGGAGCACCCGGAAATCATCATCACCGTCCGAGGGGTTGGATACCGAGCCGGTGAAGCAGCGCGCGCTCGCTAAACCACGCGCTGGGTGGCGGCAGCTGTGGTGGGGCTCCCTGCCGCTGCGGGTGCTGGGTTCGACCGTTAGCGCTTCCTTCATAGTCCTGGTGTTGGCCGGACTCCTGCTGCTGAACCAGTCCACCTCTGCGATCATCGACTCCAAGAAGCAGTCGTCCATCACGGAAGCCTCCGGCATCTTCGGTTTCATGCAGCAACAACTGCGGTCCCCGGAATCCCGCAACATCGCCATCTCGGAACAGCTCGCCCGCCTCGCCAACCAGGCCGAGGCCCAGGCGGGGCAGTACCGGGTGGCCATCCAGGGGCCAGCGTCCGTCCTGGTCTCCGGGGGAGTGGACTGGGACTCGGTGCCGGAGTCCCTGCGAGAGGAGGTGGCCGGTGGCGACGGGATGTACATCACGGCCACCGAAGTGGTCTACACGGATGACACACCGCCAGAGCCCGGCTGGGTGGTGGGCTCCACCCTGATGGACACCAACGGCGAACAGTTTCCCGTCTACTACATCTTCCCCATGACCGCCGAGGTGCAGACCCTGCGCTTCCTGCAGCAGGCGGTCATCTCCGCTGGCCTGGTCCTCCTGGGAGCGCTGTCGCTGATCGCCACACTGGTCACCATGCAGGTGGTGCGTCCGGTGCGGCGAGCCAGCCAGACCGCCCGTCGTCTGGCCAGCGGCAACCTCGACGAGAGAATGGCCATTCGGGGCACCGATGACATCGCCTCCCTGGCCGTGTCCATGAACGAGATGGCCGACGACCTGCAGCAGCGGATCCGGGAACTCGAAGCCCTGTCGCTGGTGCAGCGGCGTTTCGTCAGCGACGTGTCACACGAACTGCGCACACCGATGACCACCATCAAGATGGCCTCCGACCTCCTCTTCGAGCAGCGCGAGAACCTCGACCCACAGGCGCAACGCACCACGGAGCTGATGAACACCGAGATCGAGCGCTTCGACACGCTCCTGAACGACCTGCTGGAGATCTCAAGGTTCGACGCGGGCGCCGTGGTGCTCGACCTGGAGGAGGTGGACCTGGCTGCCATCGTCCAGTCCGAGGTGGAGAACCAGCGGCCCCTCGCCGACAGGCAGAACACGCCGTTGAGGTTCAGCTCGATGGGTGACGCGGTGGCGATGGTGGACGCCAGGCGGATACGGCGGATCCTGCGCAACCTGATCATCAACGCCGTCGAGCACGGCGAATCCGAACGCATCGACGTGCTCGTCCGTGGTGACGAGGAGGCGGTGGCGGTGAGCGTGCGGGACCGTGGCGTGGGTTTCGAGGCCAGCCAGTCCACTCAGGTCTTCGAGCGATTCTGGCGTGCAGACGCCTCCCGGACCCGCTTCCTGGGTGGTTCGGGCCTCGGATTGTCCATCGCCCTCGAGGACGCCCGACTCCATCGGGGCTGGCTCACGGCCTGGGGGCGTCCCGGCCGCGGGGCCCAGTTCCGCCTCACGATCCCCAAGGACCCCGCGATCGTTCTGACCAGTTCGCCGCTGCCGGTCATGCCACTCGACGAGGGCGAGAGGAGGCTGACCCTGTGAGACGTCTCGGCCTGCTTGCGCTCTGCATCACCCTCCTGCTGGGAGCCTGCACCCGCATCCCCACCGCGGGGCCGGTGGAGGACGTGCCCATGAGTCAACGACCGGGATCCGTGGAGATCGCCCCTGAGCCTCCGCAGCCGGGCGTGGGACCAGACCGTCTGGTGGAGGGCTTCATCCAGGCGATGGCTGATCCGGAGTCGAACTACCGGGTGGCACGGGAGTACCTGACACGAGAGGCGGCGAGGCGCTGGAACCCCCGAACCGGAACGCGGATCTTCGAGGGATCGATCGCCGAGATCGACGGTTCGGTGCGACTGGGCGGACAGATCTCCGGGACCCTCGACGAAGTGGGACGCTTCACATCGCAGGGCAGATCCTTGGACCACGACTTCCGCGTGGTGGACCAGGAAGGGCAATGGCGCATCGACGCACCCCCGGAGGGTGTCCTGCTGTCGCGCTACAACTTCGAGCTGTACTACGCGCACGTCTCCATCTACTTCATCTCCCGGGCCGACGGCTGGGTCATCCCCGACCTACTGCATATTCCCGAGTCGCAACTGACCCCCGCCCGCCTCGTGGAAGCCCAACTGGCCGGCCCGTCGCCGATGCTGGGGGACACGGCCCGCAACGCCCTGGCGACGGTGCCGCGAGACGCCCTGGCGTCGGCCACCATCGACCCTGACGGCATCGCCACCGTCGACTTCGACGAGTTCCCCGACACCCTCCCCGACGACCGCCGCCGTGAGGTGGGTGCGCAGCTGATGTGGTCACTGACGGCTATCCCGCGTGTCACGGGGCTTCGGCTCACCGTGCAGGAAGAGCCGTGGCGGATCCCGGGACAAAACGTGGCCGGGGTCCTGGAGTTCTCCTCGCAGCAGGTCTACCAGGTCCTGTCCAGGGCAACCAGTCCAGACCTTTTCGGGGTCCGCAACGGCCGCGCCGGGCGTGTCACGTCCGCCGAGGCGTTCCTGCCGTTCCCCGTTACCGGGGGACTGCGGGGCATGACGATCGACAACATGGCCGTCTCCCTCGATGGCGCCGAGGTGGCGCTGGTGGAACCCAGCCGGAGGATGGTCCTCATCGGCGCTCCCGATGGACCCTGGAGCCCGGAGCTGCCGCTGCTGGAGCGGATCGACGCTGTCCAGTTCGCGGTGAATGACCTGTGGGTGCTCGGGCAGGTGGCGGGGCGCAGTTCGCTGATCCGCTACGACGGTTCCCGTAACCCGCAGCGGGTCGACCTGTCAGGGATCCCGGGAACTGTGCTCGGGATGTCCATCGCCCAGGCCGGCACCCGGGCCGCCCTGGTGGTGCAGCAGGGGGACCGCACCACGCTGGGCATCGCCACGATGCAGATGCGGGGGGTGCCGCGCATCGTGGGCTGGCAGCCGCTGCACCTGGGCCTGGGCGAGGACCAGGCCGCCAGTCCATTGAGCGTCGACTGGTCCGCCGAATCGGAACTGGCCGTGCTGGCGGAGACTCCCGGGGGCGTTCGCTCCGTGTACCTGACGAGCTTCGATGGGGCCATGGTGGAGGACCTCGGGCCGCTGCGTGCAGGCCCGGTGGATCTGACGGCGCTTCCCAGGCTCGGCGGGGACTCGATCGTGGTCAGGAGCGAAACCGGTCAGGTCTACCGCTACGAGGCCCGCACCCGGTGGAACGAGATGGGCGTGGAATTGGAGCGAATCGCCTACCCCGGCTGAGTTCTGGGGACAACCGGTGACCCGCCGAGGGTGGTGCCCATCATGGATGGGTATGCATCCTGTCATCATCGCCGGACTCGACCTGCTGCTCGGAGCCAGGTGTGCCGCCTGCGGCCGCGCGGGACCCGCGGCCTGCGACGTGTGCGTGGCGCTGCTGCGCGAGACGCGCCCCCACTTCCTGCAGCGCGTGGGCCTCGACGTGCCCGTCGCGGCCGCACATGACTACCGCCCGATTCTGAACCATCTGATTCCGGTGTGGAAGGACGATGGGGCGCTGCACCTCGAGACGATTCTTGGCCACTGCCTGGCTTCGGCACTTTCGCTGTCCGACATCGGGGACGATTGCCTGGTTGTGCCCGTCCCCTCCACGCCGCGGGCCGTGCGGAGGAGGGGCCATGACCACGGCCGGAGACTGGCCCGGCGCGCCGCAGCGCGCCGGGCAATGGCGTGGAGCCCGCTCCTGCGCCGCGTCGCCCGGGGAGGCTCACAACGAGAGTTTGGTGCGGCGATGCGGGGCTCCAACGTGGCCGGCACGATGCGCGCCCGCCCCAGTCAGCGTCCGGTTGTGCTCGTGGACGACGTGGTGACGACGGGAGCCACCCTGATCGAGGGCGTCCGGGCGTTGCGTGCCGCAGGCGTCAAGGTGGTGGGCGCCGCGGCCGTGGCTGATGCGGATCGCCGGTTGTTGGGCGATCCGCTCGCTGGCGGGTAACGAGGCGGTAACGTTGGTGCATGGAAACGCCGACGAGCAGGAGCAACGAAAATCCCGCTCGTTGGCGTCACTGTTTCTAGGCCCATGAGGCACGACGAGGAGGAATCATGGACATCTCCGTGACCGGCAGGCACTGCACCATATCGCCCGAACTCAAGGAGCTCGTGCACGAGCGCATCGAGAGTCTTGAGAGGTTGCGCGATCGCATCATCCGTGTAGAGGTGGAGTTCAGCGCCAACGAGTCCAAGAACCCCAGCGACTCCATGCGGGTGCAGATCACCCTGCGCAGCCGGGGGCCTGTCGTGCGAGCCGAGTCCCGCGCGGCGGACAAGCACCAGGCCTTCGAACAGGCCCTGGAGAGGCTGAAGGCACAGCTGCGTCGTGCGGCGGATCGCCGCAAGGCCCACCGGGGCCTCCGGTTGGCCGATGTTGCGCCCGAACCGCAGCTTGGAACCGAAGGGGAACAACAGACCGAGGAGTCGGACAAGCAGGAGGTGGCCGGACTGGTGGTCGAAGGTGATGGTCCCCTGGTGGTCAGGCAGAAGGAATTCAGCACCCACCCGCTGACGCTGGCCCAGGCGCTGGACGAAATGGAACTCGTGGGCCACGACTTCTTCCTGTTCCAGGATGCAGACACCGGACGCCCCTCCGTGGTCTACCGGCGCCGGGCCTACAACTATGGCGTGATCCACCTCAACGTGAGCTGATCCGGGCGAAAGGCAGCCCCGCGCGGGATCCACATCCGGCGCGGGGCTGCCTTTCTTGAGTCCGCTCGTTAGGATGGCAGGTGGCGTTCATTGTCGTGGACGCCACTTCGAGTGACAAAGGACTAATGACCCGTGGGTTTCATGGACTTTCTGAGCAACATCGGCTCAGGCACCCAGCTGCGCAAGCTGGAGAAGGTGGCCAGCCAGGTCAACTCCGTCGAGGAGGAGTTCCAGGCGATGTCGGACGCCGAACTGCGTGAGGAGACCGACAAGTTCCGCAAGCGGCTGGCAGATGGTGAAACGCTGGACATGCTGATGCCCGAGGCGTTTGCCGCGGGTCGCGAGGCCTCGGTCCGTGTCCTGGGCAACCGGCACTTCGACGTCCAGATCATGGGTGCTGCGGCGCTGCACTGGAGCA
>CAZPSO010000041.1:0-14413 GCA_964588895.1 uncultured Tessaracoccus sp. | reverse complement strand
ATCGCCATCCTCGGTATCGACGAGCTGTCCGAAGAGGACAAGATCATGGTCAACCGGGCGCGTCGCATCCAGCAGTTCCTGAGCCAGAACACCTACATGGCCGAGAAGTTCACCAACATCCCCGGCTCCACCGTGCCGCTGGCCGACACCATCGAGGCCTTCCAGATGATCGTGCGCGGCGAGGTGGACCACATCGCCGAGCAGGCCTTCTTCAACGTCGGCGGCATGGACATGGTGATGGAGAACTGGGACAAGATGCAGAAGGATCACTGATGGCCAGGGCTCCCCTGACGGTAGAAGTCGTCTCTGCGGATCGCCGGGTGTGGGAGGGCGAGGCGGTCAACATCATCGCCCGTACGGTGGAGGGCGACATCGGCATCCTCCCCGGCCACGAGCCGTTGCTGGCCATGCTGGTGCCGAGCGTGGTGGAGATCGTGACCACCGATGGTCGGACCGAGACGCTGGCCATCGACGGGGGTTTCCTGTCGGTGGCGGCCGACCACGTGTGGGTGCTCAGCCAGGACGCCATCACGGCAGAGGAGGTCACCCTCGATGAGGCCCACCGGGAATTGGCCGAACTGACCCCCGTCATCGACCAGGGTCAGGCCGACGACGAGCAAAAGCACAGGGCCCGCCTCTTGCAGGCACAGATCCGGGCCGCGGAACGCAACAGGGAAACCGACTGAGCGCCACCGTACGCGTGATGCGGGGATCGGGGCCGGAAGCGCATGCTTCGGGCCGGCACATAACATTCTCATAACTCTTTGCACCAAAACTGGCGCCCACGGCCCGTTTGTTGCGGGGGCTGAGGATTTCTCAGGTATCGTGCTCGCATGGAATGGGTTTTCGTCGCGATGGTTGCCTGTATGGCGATCCTCGCCGTGCCCATCATCGCGCTCTTCGCCCGCCGCCGGTGGCTCACCGGACAAGGCGGGCTTTTCGATTGTGCCCACCGCTTCGGCAACGGGCAGTGGAACCTCGGCTTCGCCCGGTATCGCGGTGACGCTCTCGAGTGGTTCAGGGCATTTTCCGTCTCACTTTCGCCTTCGCTGATCATCCGGCGTGGGCGCAGTGATTACGTCGAACAACGGGTACCCACTGCGGAGGAGACCGACATGTTGTTCGAGAACTCCCTGGTGGTACTGGTCAGGGGCCGCCACGACCCCGCCTCCCATGTCCTGGCGATGGAGCCGGGCAACGTCATGGGGCTGATGGCATGGCTGGAGAGCGCGCCGCCCGGCACCCACGTCATCCCGGGCAGTGCCGACTCACCACTGTGATTCCACCCTCTTACCGCTTCCCCGGCTTGGGCCTGTCCGTTCCCGGGACCCACAACACCTCGTCCTCGGTGCCATTGGTGACGCGGGTCATGATGAACAGCAAGTCGCTCAGGCGATTCAGATAGGTCACCGCCCGCAGGTTTACCCCGCCCTGCCCGCGGTCAGCCGCCTCCTGCGTTCCGAACAGGTCCACACAGTGCCATGCCACCCGTTCCGCGCGGCGACACACGGTGCGCGCAACGTGCAGCTGTGCACCGGCCGGGGAGCCGCCCGGCAGGATGAAGGAGCGCAGGTTGGGCAACCCTTCCGAGAGTTCGTCACACCAGCCCTCGATCCGGTCGACGGACGACTGCTCGATCCGCAACGGGGGAAAGGGCGGGTCGCTCACCAGGGGTGTGGCCAAGTCCGCGCCCACGTCGAACATCTCGTTGCGGACCAGGTCCAGCATCTCCACCACCCGGGGAGGCAGCCCGCCCAGGGCCAGGGCCAGGGCGATGGCGGCATTGGCCTCGTCCACGGTGCCGTAGGCCTCGACGCGTGCGTCGGTCTTGCGGGTCTCGGAGTTGTCGGCCAGGCGCGTGGCGCCCTTGTCCCCGGTCCGGGTGTAGATGCGTGTCAGGTTCACCATGGTCACCAACCTATGCCAAGCTGAAGCGGTGAAGAAGTGGTGTGTGGCGATCGTTGTCACTGTGTTCCTGGCTTTCGCCGGATGCTCGGATGCAAATCTGACGAACGAACCCGGCAGCGTGTCCCGGGGCGTGGCATGTGAATACCCCGCTGACGGGCAGCCTGCTCGACCCGTGGACCCTCCGGCCACCTCCGACGTGCCCAACCAGGGCAGCGTGGCTGCCACCGTGCATCTTGGTGACGAGGAGGTGCATCTGGATCTCGACCGCGAACAGGCTCCATGCACCGTCAACTCGTTCCTTTCCCTGGTGGAGCAGGGTTTCTACGACGGGACCGACTGTCACCGGCTGGTGGACCAGGGGATCTTCATCCTCCAGTGTGGCGACCCCACCGCCACGGGCGCCGGGGGACCGGGATACACCATTCCGGACGAGGTCAACGACGACCTGACCTACCCCGCTGGCACCGTGGCCATGGCCAAGCGGCCCCAGCCCGATACCGGCGGCTCCCAGTTCTTCCTGGTCTGGGCGGATACCCCGCTGCCCCCGGAATACACGGTGTTCGGCACCATGGATGATCAGTCCACCACCGTGATTGCTTCGATCGCGGCCCAAGGCGTGGACGGATCCGACCTGACGTCCCCCATCGCGCCTGCCCACATCAACCAGATCACCCTGGGTTAGGGGCAAGGACAGCTTTTCAGGCCTGAATGAAGCTGCGGGTCAGCGCGATGAAGGCATCGGGTACCTCGGCGTGGACCCAGTGGCCTGCGTTCTTCAGGGTGGTGGCCGTGGTTCGTGGGAAGTATCGACGCATCGGCTCGTCGTGGTCCTCGGTGATGTAGCCGGAGTCGCCGCCTGCCACCCAGTAGACCGGCCCCTCGTCCCAGGAGGCGTGCAGCGTGGGCCATCCGCTCACCACGTGCAGGTTGTCGCCCAGGAGGTCAAGGTTGGCCTGCCAGTGCCAGGCGTTACCCCGACGGCGCAAGTTCTGGAGCAGGAAGCCACGCACGACAGGGTCGGGGATGGACTCCACCAAGGCTTCTTCCGCCTCCCGGCGCGAGCCGATCGCCTCCAGGTCCAGGGCCCTGAGGGCCGCCACCAGCGGCGCCACGCTCAAGGCCCGGGGTGTCTGGGCGGGTGCGATGTCGACCACCATGAGCTTGCGTGCCAATCCCGGGTAGCGCAGGGCAAGCCGCATGGCGATCTTTCCGCCCAGTGAGTGGCCGATCAGGACCACGGGCTCGCTGAAGTGCTCTTCCACCCAGGAGGCGATGATGTCGGTCTGGTTGTCCAGCGTGAACTCCACTGTCCAGGCGGAGCGTCCATGGTTGGGCAGGTCCACCAGGTACGAGGTGGCAAGGTCCTGGATGCCCTTGGCGATGGTGGCGAAGTTGCGCCCCTGCCCGTAGAGGCCGTGCAGGAACACCACCGGCAGGTCTCCGGTGCCGATAGTTTGGTGGAACAGGTTCATGAGGTGCGCTCCCAACAGTGCCGGTGCCAGTGCCGGCGCATATCAAGCCCGGAGGCATATCCGATCACCGGTGTCTCCGGCCAGGCCACGACGTGGCTGGTGCCTTGCCTGATCGGGTTCTCGCAGCCGGGGCACACGTAGTCCTTGACCGCCCGCTCGGACCCGACGGTTCGCACCATGTACACGCCATCGCGCAGGATCCGTTTGCTGGCATAGCGCGACGTGTCGAGGGGGCGCGCCTTGCGCTGGTGCTTGGGTATCCGTCGGGCCATCAGAACAGCCGGTCCTCGGCGTTGTCCATGCCGCGCAGGGCGTCATAGTCGATGAGCTTGCACTCGATGCCCCGGTCGGCCGCGAGCGTGGCGGCCTGGGGCCGAATCTGCTGTGCCGCGAACACGCCGCGCACTGGTTTCATGCGGGGGTCCCGGTTCATCAGGTCAAGGTAGCGTGTGAGCTGCTCCACCCCATCGATGTCCCCGCGACGTTTCACCTCGACGGCCACGTACGAGCCCGCGTCGTCCCTGAGCAGCAGGTCGACGGGTCCGATGGGTGTCAGGTGTTCCCGGGTGACCAGCTGCCAACCCTCTCCGAAGGATTCCGGATACTCGGCGAGCAGCGTTTGGAGGTGCGCCTCCACACCATCCTTCTGGAGGCCGGGGTCGGTACCCAGATTGTGGTCGGTGTCGAGGTAGACCTCGCCGATCCTGATCTTGAGGGTGTCACCGTCGCGGGAGCGCACCAGCCACAGGGCGTTGATCTCCGGCGGGTCCGTGGCCTCGGGCTCGGTGACGCTCAGCGTGCAGGGTGGCGACATCCAGTTCAGGGGCTTGTAGGCGCGGTCGTCGGCATGGATGGAGACGGAACCGTCCGCCTTCACCAAAATCAGCCGTTTGGCCATGGGCAGGTGGGCAGTCAGCCGGCCCGCGTAGTCCACCTGGCACTCGGCAATCACCAATCGCATCGGGCCAACCCTAGCCGATCACTCCGGCTGGATCAGAACGGTGGTGTCGCCGGAGGCGCCCTCGTCGCCGGACGCTTCGGCAGCTATTCCCCGGAGGTCGTTGAGGGCAGCCACCATCGACATGCGACGGCTCTGCAGGGCGGCGATCTCACGCTCCAGCTGTTCCTTGCGCCAGGCCAGCTTCTCCTCCAGCTCCGCCTCCGCCTCCGAGCGCCGTTTGCGCATGACGGCCATCTGCTCCTCAGCCTCGCGGGTGGCCGCCACCTTGATCGCCTCCGCCTCCTCGATGGCCTGACCGCGCAGTTGTGCGGCCTCGGCCCGGGTGCTGCGGAAGTGTTCGGAGATCTTTTCCCTGTTCTCCTCGGCCTCGGCCAGCTGCCGTTGCAGTGCTTCCTCGGACTTGAGGGTGTTGGCCTCGGCCCTGGCCAGCGTCTGCTGGGCCTGGTCGTCGGCGGCACTGAGCCTGCTGGCGGCCTCCTCGGTGCTGCTCTGTGCCAGCAGGCCAGCTTCGCGCTCGGCCTCGGCCCTGCGTTGCTGGGCGTCTGCCTGCGCGGCCTGCAACACCCTGGCGGCCTCGATCCTGGCGGATTCCCGGGCGGCCTCGGACTGTGCCGTTGCGTCTTCCAACAAAGCATTGGCCCTGGACTGTGCCTCGGCCACGGTGGCCTCGGCGTCGCGGTTGGCTGCGTCCAAAGCGGCCTTGCCAGCCTGGGCCTGTTCCTGGCGGAGCTTCCGTAGTCCGGCCAGGCCCCCCAGACGGACGTCGTCGGCCTCCTTCTGTGCGGAGTCACGCAAGGTGGCAGCGCTGCGGCGAGCTTCTGCCTTGATGCGCTCGGCCTCCTTCTCGGCGGCGCGGACGATCTCGGCGGACTGGGCCTCGGCGGCACCCAGCAGCGCCTTGGTGTGGGCTCCCAGGCGCTGGAAGTCGGTGGAGCCCACCGAGTCCTTGACGTAATCGATCTCCCGCGTGGCCTCGCGCAGCTGGACGCGCAGTTCCGTGAGCTTCTGTTCCATCTCCCGGACGTAGGCGTCCACGACCTGACGGTCGTAGCCCAACATGGCGTGGGGGAAGTTTCCGGCGGCTGAAGCCTTGTCCTCGAACAGGTTCAGACCCGTTTCCGAGTCCTCGAGGTGATCGTCGGACACAGGTGACCTCCTGGGGTGCTGGTACAGACAGTGATGACGAGACTACCCAATCCGCGTGGCCCGTGGCCGCCTGCTCAGTCGCGTGGCAGTTCGACGAGTTCAAGCAGGACCCCGCGGGCATCCTTGGGGTGGACGAAGTTGATGCGGCTGCCTCCGGTGCCCCGCTTGGCCTCGGGGTACAGCAGGCGCATCCCGCGTTCCCGCAGGACCTCGCTCACGTGGTCAAGATCGGCCACCCGGTAGGCCAGCTGCTGCATCCCCGGGCCGTTGCGGTCGATGAACTTGGCGATGGTGGATTGCTCGTTGAGCGGTGCGAGCAACTGGATCTTGGCGTTCTCGTCGCCCTGGTCGCCCGTGCCCATCATGGCTTCCGCCACGCCTTGCTCCTCGTTGACCTCCCGGTGGAGCTCGCGCCAGCCGAAGGTCTCGGTGTGGAACTTGACGGCCTCGTCCAGGTCCGGGACGGCCAGGCCGACGTGGTCGATGCAGATGAAGAGATCTTTGTTGTCCATGGGGCCAAGTTTTCCACACCGGGTTGCCGCCTGGGGTGTTGGGGTGCCGATCACCCGGCGCGTTGTGTTGGGAAATGGCCACCCGTGGTGGATCATGGACACCAGACTTCCCCTAAGTTGGTTTGGAGACGAAGAAGATGATCGGCCTGCTCAAGAAGATCCTGATCGTCCTCGTTGCGGCTTTCGTGCTGTTCTACCTGTTCACGCGGCCCGAGGATGCGGCCCAGGCCATCAGGACGTTCTTCGGCGCGTTCGAGGCACTCGGCCGGTTCTTCTCCAGCCTCGCCGGCTAGCGGAGCGCGCAATGTCCTTGATCTACCGGTTCCTGGAACCGGAGGCGGAGCGCCACCTCCTCACCGTTGAGAAGGAGGTCATCGTTGACGAGGTGCGCAAGCACTGGGCTGCAAGCTTCTGGTGGTATGCGCTGATCGCGCTGAGCGCGGTGCTCTTCCTCCTCATGATCCCGGCGGATGCATACTTCTGGGCGCCGCTCAGCGTGGGGGTGGTGCTGCTGCTGGTGGGCGTGTGGAAATGCCACGTCAATTACATGGACCGGTTCGTGGTGACGAACATGCGGGTGTTCCGGGTGCACGGCGTTTTCAACACGCACCTCGCCACCATGCCATTGACGCGAATCCTGGACATTTCGTTGACGCAGTCGTTCATGGGCCAGATCCTGGGGTACGGCCACTTCGTGTTCGAATCTGCCGCGCAGGACCAAGGCCTGCGCGACATCCGCTATGTGGCCCGCCCGGAGGAACGGGACCTGACCATCCAGCGGGTGGTCCAGAGGTCGGGGCTGAGGGCCAGGATGGCGATCGACCCGGCCCACTAGGGATCAGCCGAGAGCGGTGTCGACCACGACCTTCCCGGCAGCCTGCACCTCACCCAGGTGCTCGGCGCCCTTCAGCGATTCTGCGTAGATCTTGTACTTGTCCTCCGTGCCCGATGGCCGCGCAGCGAACCAGGCATGCTCCGTGGTGACCTTGATGCCCCCGATGGCGGCGTTGTTGCCGGGGGCGTGGGACAGAACCTCCGTGATGGGTTCGCCGGCCAGCTCCGAGACAGAGATGTCGCTCGGGCTGAGCCGCTTCAGCACCTCCTTCTGCTCACGGTTGGCGTCACCGTCGATCCGCGCGTAGTAGGAGGTGCCGAACTCCTCCTCGAACTCGGCGTAGCGCTGGCTCGGGGATTTGCCGGTCACGGCCAGGATCTCCGAGGCCAGCAGGGCCAGGATGATGCCGTCCTTGTCGGTGGTCCACGTCGTGCCCCGACGGGTCAGGAAAGAGGCGCCGGCGGACTCTTCGCCACCGAAGCCGAGTGATCCGTCGCGCAGCCCGGGGACGAACCACTTGAACCCGACCGGCACCTCGATGAGCCGCCTGCCGAGACGGGCGGCCACCTTGTCGATGATGGACGATGACACCAGGGTCTTGCCAATGGCCGTGTCCGCGGCCCAGCCCTCACGGTGGCTGAAGAGGTAGTCGATGGCCACCGCGAGATAGGCGTTGGGATTCATCAGCCCACCGTCGGGTGTCACGATGCCGTGTCGGTCGGCGTCGGCATCGTTGCCCGTGGCGATGTCGTACTTCTCGCGGCTGGAGATCAGGGAGGCCATGGCGTCCGGGGAGGAGCAATCCATCCGGATCTTGCCATCGGTGTCCAGGGTCATGAAACGCCAGGTGGGGTCGACCACGGGATTGACCACCTCCAGGCCGATTTCCAGCGTCTCGGCGATGCGCTGCCAGTACTGGACGGCCGCTCCACCCATGGGATCGGCGCCAATCCGCAAGCCAGCTGCCCGGATGGCATCAAGGTCAATCACCTCGTGCAATCTGGTGACGTAGTGGTCCAGGTAGTCGAAGCGGGTGACGCCGGCGGCTACCTGTTCGTAGGGGCGCCGCTCGATGCTGCGGAAATCCCCCAGCAGCTGGTTGGCCCGGTCAGCGATCCACCCGGTGGCGTCCGTGTCGGCCGGACCCCCGTGCGGCGGGTTGTACTTGAAACCACCGTCGCGGGGTGGGTTGTGGGAGGGGGTGACGACGATGCCGTCAGCCTGAGGGGCGCCCGGGTTCTCGGCGTTGTGGCGGATGATCGCCAGTGATACGGCGGGGGTGGGGGTGTACTCGTCCTCCCGCTCGGCGCGCACGTCGACGCCCCCGGCCACCAACACCTCGAGTGCGGTCTTCCACGCTGGCAGGGACAGCGCATGGGTGTCCTTGCCGATGAACAGCGGGCCGTCGGTCCCCTGGGCCGCGCGGTACTCGACGATGGCCTGGGTGGTGGCGGCAATGTGTGCTTCGTTGAACGCTCCATCCAAGGCGCTGCCCCGGTGCCCCGATGTGCCAAAGACCACCTGCTGGTCCGGGTTGTCAGGATCCGGCGTGATGTCGTGGTACGCGGCGATCAGCGCGTCAACGTCGATGAGATCTTCCTGTGTGGCCGGTTCTCCGGCGCGCTCGTGTGCCATGACTCCATCTTGGCATGACAAGATGGACTGCATGACTGACCCGAATTTCTCGCGCCCCGGGGCCGTTGACCTGTCGTCACTGGCTGCCGGCGCCCAGCAAGCATCCGCCGCGCCACATGGTGGAAGCTATGTCACCGATGTCACCGAGGCCAGCTTCCAGGAGCTCGCCAACGACTCCATGCGCTACCCGATCATCGTTGAATTCCATTCGCCCCGCGACGCGGGCGGGGCCCCCACCGGGCAGGCGTTGGCCAGCGCTGTCAACGGCGCGGGCGGCCAGTTCCTGCTGGCCCGGGTGGACGTCGACGCGGAACCCCGCCTCGCACAGGCACTGGGCGTCCAGGCCGTGCCGACGGTGGTGGCGCTGATCAGCGGCCAACTCGCCCCGCTGTTCCAGGGCACCAAGGCAGCCGACGAGATTCAGGCAGTGCTGGACCAGGTGGCGCAGGTGGCCGTGGCGAACGGGATGACGGGCAGGGCTCAGCCAGTCGCCGGGGCGGCACCGGCTGAGGGGCCAGCGTCGAGCGAGCCGCCGCCGGACCCACGTTTCGACGCGGCTGACGAGGCGCTGGCCGCCGGGGATTTCGCTCGCGCCGTGGACGAGTTCGACAAACTGTTGGCTGCCACCCCCAATGACCCGGAGGTCATCGCCGGACGTGCCCAGGCTGCGCTCCTGCACCGCAGCATCGGCTTCGACCCCGTCGCCATCGAGCGCTCCGCCAACGACACCTCGGACGTCGGGGCGCAGTTCATGATGGCTGACCTCGAAGTCATCCAGAACAATCCCGATTCCGCGTTCGAACGCCTCCTGGGCATCGCCTCCCATGGTGATGCGGACCTCAGGGAGCGTGTGCGGCTGAGAATCCTCGAGCTCTTCGAGGTGGTGGGGCGCACTGACCCGGTGGTGATGCGGGCACGCCGCCGCCTCTCCACCGTCCTGTTCTAGCGATCCTTGGGTCGCTAGGAGACTGCTGAACAATCATGTCCCGGCTGCGGCGCACCAGGTCGGGCGATCTACGAACACCAGATCTTGATGAGTATGTCCGATACGCATGACAGATCTGGTGTCCCCATCTCATCCCGCCTGGCACGTCCTCGCGCAGAACAGCATTGTTCAGCAGCCTCCTAGGGGCTCTTCAGCAGTTCGCCATTCTCGGTGAGGCCCACTTCGCCCGCCAGCACCAGGCGGATCCGTCTGGCCGACAGGGGGGTGACGTGGTTCTCCAGGTCCTCCGCAGCCACCCAGTGGAGTGCCCTGATCTCCCGGTCACTGGCCTGGACAGCCGCCGCCAGCGTGGGGTTCAGCCGGCCGCCGTGGAAGACGAACTCGATGGCGTCGGACCAGCCCAGGCTGGCCGGCATCCAGTCCACGATGGCCGCGTCCCCCAGTTCGAAGGCGAGGCCGATCTCCTCGAGGATCTCGCGCTGCGCGCCTTGGCGGGGGGTCTCGTTGGGCTCGACGACGCCGCCCGGCAGCTCCCAGTCGGCCTTGTAGGTGGTCTCCGCGAGCAACACGCGTGAATGCGGGTCGGTGAAGACTGCGTGTGCGATCACCCGCTTGGTGGGCAGCACGGAGTCCATCACCCCGGAGAAGCCGAGTGGGCCGTAGACCACGTCACTGGCCAGACGAGCGAAGAGTCCGACGTCGACATAGGTGGCGTCGTCGTTCCTGTGGGCCTGACGGAGGGTTCCCTCCCGCCGGAAGCCACACCGCAGCAGCGCCCGGATGGCGACCCGATCGGTGACCGGCAGTTCCACCTGGAGGCGGTGCAGGTTGTGGGCGAGGATCGCGTCGTCGGCGGCCAGCGAGATGGCCCTCTCCAGCACGCTGACGCTGACCCGCTGCTTGGCCCACCGGAGATGGCCGATCCCGTCCCGAACGTCCACGTGGACCCGGAAGTTCGTCACTGCTGGGCAGCGGTCTTCCGCAACCAGATCGATCCGAGGGGCGGAACCGTGATCCGAGCCTGCGCTGGGAAGTGGCCCCAGGGTTCGGAGACGGAGTGGACGCGCGAGAGGTTCCCGAAGTCTCCCGAGCCGTCGTAGGTCTGCGCGTCCGTGTTGAGGATCTCCTCCCATTCCCCGTCGGCCGGCAGGCCGATCGAGTAGTCGTGCAACGGGTCCGGGGAGAAGTTCGTGACGCAGGCTACGTGGTTGCCCTCGCTGTCATGCCGCACCCAGCTCAGGGTGTTGTTCCCGGCGTCATCCGCGTTGATCCATGTGAACCCCTCAGGCGAACTGTCGAGCTCGTAGAGAGCCGGGTTGGCGCGGTAAATGGCGTTGAGGTCACGGAACAGGCGCTGCAGGCCACCGTGGCCCCACAGGTCGCTGACCCACCACTCGAGGCTGGCGGACTCGTTGAACTCGGGACGCTGTCCGAACTCCGAGCCCATGAAGATCAGCTGCTTGCCCGGGAAGCTCCACATGAACGAATAGTAGGCACGCAGGGTGCTGAACTTGCGCCAGTCGTCCTGCGGAACCTTGTTGATCATCGAGCCCTTGCCGTGGACCACCTCGTCGTGGCTGATGGGCAGGATGAAGTTCTCCGAGTAGGCATAGACCATGGCGAACGTCAACAGGTTGTGCTCGTACTGCCGGTAGACCGGATCCAGGCCGAGGTAGCGCAGGGTGTCGTTCATCCACCCCATGTTCCACTTGAAGCCGAAGCCCAACCCGCCCTCGTGGACCGGTTTGGTCACTCCCGGGAAGCTGGTGGACTCCTCGGCGATCATCAGGACCCCGGGATGGCGCTCGTAGAGGTGCCGGTTCACGTAGCGCAGGAAGTCGATGGCCTCCAGGTTCTCCCGGCCGCCGTGCTCGTTGGGAACCCACTCGCCCTCTTCCCTGGAGTAGTCCAGGTACAGCATCGAGGCGACGGCGTCCACGCGCAGGCCATCGATGTGGAACTCCTGCAACCAGTACAGGGCGTTGGAGACCAGGAAGCTCTTCACCTCGTTGCGGCCGTAGTTGAAGATGTAGGTACCCCAGTCGCGGTGCTCTCCCTGGCGCGCGTCCGCGTGTTCATACAGTGCGGTGCCGTCGAAGCGGCCCAGAGCCCACTCGTCCTTGGGGAAGTGGCCGGGCACCCAGTCCAGGATCACGCCGATGCCGGCCTGGTGGAGCCGGTCGATGAGGTAGCGCAGGTCGTCGGGCTTGCCGAAGCGGGAGCTGGGGGAGAAGAACCCCGTGACCTGGTAGCCCCAGGAGGGCGCGAACGGGTGTTCCGCCACCGGCATCAGCTCGACGTGCGTGTAGCCCTGCCAGGAGACATACTCCACCAGTTCTTCCGCCAGTTCGAGATAGGACTTGCCCTGGCGCCATCCGCCGAGGTGCAGTTCGTAGATGCTCATGGGCTCTTGGTGGGCCTGGGACTTGCTGCGCGCTTCGATCCACTCGTCATCGGACCAGAGGTACCTGGACTCGTAGACGATGCTCGCGTTGGCCGGGGCCTGCTCGCTGAAGCGGGCCATGGGATCCACCTTCTCGCGCCACTGCCCGTCCGGCCCCTGGATGCGGAACTTGTACAGCGTTCCCTCTCCCAACCCTTCCAGGAACGTGGCCCAGACCCCGGAGCCGGGGATCAGCTGCATCGGGTCCCCGGTCCACCAGTTGAACTCGCCCACCACCTGCACGGCCTGGGCGTTGGGCGCCCACACCGCAAAGCGCACGCCCGTGAGGGGGCCACGTTCGTCGTCCTCGACAGTGACGACGTGGCTGCCGAGCCGGTTCCACAGCTCCGTGTCCCCGCCGGTGTGGAAGCCCTCGAAGTCCCATCCGGCCAAATTCCCGAACTGATCATGCGCCATGGCGATGTCCTCTCCAATTCCGTGTCTCGAGCCTAGCCCTTGGTGAACGCGCGCATCGGGATCCGCACCCACCCGGGTCGATTCCTCGTCTCGTAGACCACCTCGTAGGAGGCCTTGTCCATCTCGTAGGCGCGAAGCAGGTGTTGCGCTCCGCCTGAGGGGCGCCCGTAGCCATCGAGGAGAGCTTCCCGACAGGCCGCTTCCCACCCCGCCCCGGCAGCGTGTGCCCCGGCGTAGGCGAAGGAGCGCAGCATTCCGGCGAGGTCGCGGAGCGGTGAATCAGGCATCCGGCGTTCCGCGATGGAGCGCATGGGTTCGCCCTCGAAATCGACCCATCGCCATCCGTCCCGGGTCAGCAGAACCTGGCCCAGGTGCGCATCCCCATGGATGCGCTGGGTGGGGTAGTCCTCGTCCCCGAGGAGGGCGAGGTGACGCTCCATCTGGGCGCGGGCGGTTTCCAGCTCGGGAACCTCGGCTGCCCGGGCGGTGAAGTCCGAGACAAGCCGTGGCCGCAGGTCCATCGTGTTCGCCCGCGAGGTGGGCAGCCGCGCGGCGAGGGCATGGTGCAGCTCCGCCAGCGACGAACCGATCGCGCGGGCATGGCCAGTGAAGTCCTGGTCGGCCCGGGCGTGGTCGCAGGCCAGGACGAAGCCGTCCAGCGGGTCGGTGAATGCCTCCAGGACGAGTCCGAGGACCGTGCTTCCGTGACGCCAGACGCCGTGCAGTTCTGCCACCAGGCCGGTACCGGTGAGCACCTCGTGGAGCTCGGCGTCAATGTTGTCGCCTTCCTCGAGCCGGCGAAAACACTTCAGCAGCACGGCGCCGAAGAAGATCGAGGTGTTGGACTGCTCCCCGCCGTAGAGTTCGGCACGTGCGAGGGCGGGCAGGGGCCGCAGGAGCGTGAACTCCGGGTCTGACGGGCGGAGGCGGTCCAGCACACCGCGCAGGGATCCGGGTTCGTCGGCTGCGTCGCTGACGCGACCTTCGCGCTCGACGACGGGCAGGTGCCAGGTCTCCACGGTGTCGTCGGCGTGTGCCACGTCGAGGAACAGGCTCGAGAGCAAGGCGTTGCCGAAGGGCACCGTGTGCCCCCGGCGAGTCCGCACTGGACGGGGGTGACGGGCAGCTGCTGCGAACCAGCGCTGCCCGGATGCGAGTCTCCAGGCAGCCTCGGTCAGGTGGTTCTCACGCACCCCTGACCGTTCGGAGGATGTGTGCCGGCTGGCCGGGGAAGAGCCGGACGTAGTTGCGCTCGCCCCACAGGTACTCTGCTCCGGTGAGCTCGTCGAGAACGCGGACCTCCTCCTGGTCGAAACCGAGCTCGGCCCAGTCGACGCTGACCTCGGATTCGACCGTTAGGTCGGGGTTCAGGGAGCACACCACGATCACCGTGTCGCTGCCGTCGGTCTTGGCATACGCGATGATCTCGTCGTGCGGCACCTCCAAGAAGCGGATGTCGCGCAACTGCTGCAGGGCCGGGTGTTGCTCGCGGATGCCATTGAGCTGGCCGATGAGCTGGTTCAGGTTGGGCTCGGCGTGGAAGTTGCGTGGACGGTACTCGTACTTCTCCGAGTCCTTGTACTCTTCCTTGCCCACCTGCAGGGGCTCGTGCTCGAACAGCTCGAATCCGGAATACACCCCCCACGAGGGCGACATCGTGGCGGCGAGGATGGCCCTGATGGCGAACATGGCCGGGGTGCCGCTCTGCAGATGGAACGGGTTGATGTCCGGGGTGTTGACGAAGAAGTTGGGCCGATAGTGCGGTGCCATGTCCGTGGACAGTTCAGTCAGGTACTCGGTGAGTTCCTGTTTCGTGACCCGCCACGTGAAGTAGGTGTAGGACTGCTGGAACCCCAGCATGCCGAGGGCGTTCATCATCTGGGGCCTGGTGAAGGCTTCCGCGAGGAAGATGACCTCGGGGTTGGTGTCGGCCACCTGCCGGATCAGCCAGTCCCAGAATTCGATTGGCTTGGTGTGGGGATTGTCCACGCGGAACACGGAGACTCCGCGATCCACCCAGAACCGCACGATGCGCAGGACCTCGTTGTAGATGCCCTCGGGATCCCTGTCGAAGTTGATGGGATAGATGTCCTGGTACTTCTTCGGCGGGTTCTCGGCGTAGGCGATGGTGCCGTCGG
>CAZPSO010000040.1:0-14594 GCA_964588895.1 uncultured Tessaracoccus sp. | reverse complement strand
AATGGGGCGGAGTTGGACAGCGCGTCCTTGGCGATGTCCACCAGCACCGGGCCGGGTCGGCCGGTGGAGGCGATGTGGAAAGCCTCCTTGATGGCCAGCGGGATGTCCTCGGTGCGCTTGACCAGGTAGCTGTGCTTCGAGATCGGCATCACGATGCCCCGGATGTCGGCCTCCTGGAAGGCGTCGGTGCCGATGGCGCTGGAGTTCACCTGTCCGGTGATGGCCACCAACGGGGTGGAGTCCATGTAGGCGTTGCCGATGGGGGTGACGAGGTTGGTGGCGCCGGGGCCGGAGGTGGCGATGCAGACACCGACGCGGCCCGTGGCCATGGCGTACCCTTCGGCCGCGTGGCCCGCGCCCTGCTCGTGTCGCACCAGGATGTGGCGGATCGACGAGTCGTACAGCGGGTCATAGGCCGGCAGGATGGCGCCACCGGGAATGCCAAATGCTACTTCGACTCCAACCCGCTCCAACGACGCCACGAGCGCTTGGGCACCCGTCATGAGACTGGTTTGGTTCGACATCGACACTCCTTCCGTGGGGCTTGCCCGACCAACAAAAAACCCTCGGCGCCGGGTCGGCACGCGAGGGAGCGTTTCGAAGGATTCCTTCGAAACGCGGTCAGATTACGAGGTCGTTGTTTGCCACGGTTCCAGCATGTCGCAGCGGGGACCGGCAGTCAAGGCCACCGGTTCGGGCGTTCTGAATCGTGAGCCGGGCCAGCCGGTATGGCTGGCCCGTCGCTGTGGAGGCGCGGGAGAACTCAGGCCTGAGTGGCAGCAGTGCGGTCACGCACCACTTCACGACGACCGGCCAGGCTCAGGAGGGCGAAGCCGATCAGCGCCAACATGATGCCCAGACCGATCACGAGAGCCGCGACACCGAAGGAGACGACGGAGGTGAACAGCGAGGCGCGCAGGAACGAGGCGTTCATCATGGTGTCACGCTGGGCCTGGAACTCGGCGGCCTGCTCCTCGCTCTCGGCTTCGCGGACCAGGGTGCCCAGCTCGGCGTAGGTACGACCCTCACTGCCGGCCAGTGCGTGTTCCTGGATGGTCTGGGCCTGGTCGTAGGCGGTCAGTGGGCCGGCGACCTGCTGACCGGGGAACCACGCGGCATCCCCCGGGATGGTGATCTCTTCGTCTGCGAGCTGGGAGCTGACCATGGCCCACGTTGCTCCACCGGCAACGATCATGACGAGGCCGGCGATGATGGACAGGATTCCGACGATTCTGGGCATTCGGGATGACCTTCCTTGTGTGACCTGCGGGATGCGTCCACACATCCCTGAAAACAGGTTGTAGTTTGCACGACAAACAGTAGTACGACGGTCAGGCGAGCCCAACTCGGGGCGGTTTAATCGGCAACCACCACAAGAGGGCTTGTCAGATGGCATTCGCGAGGTCGATCTTGAGCTTGACCTCCTCGGGATCCAGGGTGGCGCCGGAGCGCATGCTGTCCAGCCCGGGGGCGTGGTGGTAGCGCGGCACGACGTGAACGTGGGCGTGGAAGACCTCCTGGCCGGCGTCGGGTCCGGAGTTGACCACGATGTTGCAGCCGGTGGCGTTGAGCGCGTTCATCAGCATCTTGGCCACCACCGTGGTGGCCTCGGAAAGTTCGGCCAGGACGGTGTCCTCCTCCAAGACGTTGGCCACGTGCCGGCGTGGAATGACCAACGTGTGGCCGTCCTGCCACGGTGCGATGTCGAGGAAGGCGACGGCGTGCTGGTCCTCGTAGACCACCTGGGCGGGCACCTGGCCGGCGGTGATCCTGCAGAACAGACAGTCACTCATGGTGATCTCCTGGGATTCTCACGGTGTGCCCTGCGTCGTGCAGGGCCTTCTTGACCTGGTGGATGGACAGGGTCCGGAAGTGGAAGACGCTGGCGGCCAGCACGGCGTCCGCACCGGCGTCGGCCGCCTCGACGAAGTGCTGCGCCGTGCCCGCGCCCCCGGATGCGATGAGGGGCACGTCGACGGCGTCCCGCATGGCACGCAGCATCTCGATGTCGAATCCCCGGGTGGTGCCGTCGGCGTCCATGGAGTTCAGCAGGATTTCGCCTACTCCCCGCTCGACTGCCTCCCTGGCCCATTCGATGGCATCGCGCCCGGCACTGCGTCGTCCGCCGTGCGTGGTGACCTCGAATCCCGACGGCATCGACTCGGCGCGTCGTGCGTCGACGCTGAGCACCAGCACCTGGTTGCCGAACCGCCTGCTGATCTCGTCGATGACGTCCGGGCGCGCGAGAGCACCGGTGTTGATGCCGGCCTTGTCCGCACCGCTGCGCAGCAACGCGTCCACGTCGCCCACCTCGCGCACTCCCCCGCCCACGGTCAGCGGGATGAACACCGTTTCCGCGCAGCGGGACACCATCTCCCGCGTGGTCTGGCGTTCCTCGGACGAGGCGGAGATGTCGAGGAAGACCAACTCGTCGGCCCCCTCCGCGCTATAGGTGGCCGCCAACTCCACGGGGTCACCTGCGTCACGCAAGTTCTGGAAGTTGACCCCCTTGACCACGCGCCCGTCGTGGACGTCGAGACATGGGATCACTCGCAGGGCAACCGTCATGGACCAAATCTAGGCCGTTGTGCCCTCATTCGTGGCCGATCTCGGCAGCCACCACACCCCGGCGCATGTGATCGACCAGTTCATGACAGGTGCGGCGCAGGTCGCCCGGGCCGGCGGCCTGGGCCACCTGCCCCGTCAGGTCGATCACCTGACGAACCCAGCGCACGAAGTCACCGGCCGGGAGGTTGCCGAAACGCAGGACCTTGGCGAGTTCCTGCCCACTGGCCCAGCGCCAGGCCATCTCGGCGAACCCGATGTCGGGCTGGCGCCCCCTCTCGCGGCCGTGCGCCCGCTCCCGGATGCCAACGTCCCGCCATACCTCGCGCAGCGCGGACTGTGCGCGTTCGCTGGCGGGGGTGGGCATCCTCGGGTGGCTGGCCACCGCTGCGGGGCGGGTCTCGTAGAGCAGGCTCGAGAGCACGGCGGCGAGTTCGGCCGCGTCGAGGCCGTCGAAGACGTCGCGGCGGATGCATTCGGCGGCCACCAGGTCGAGCTCGTTGTAGATCTTGCGCAGCATCTTGCCGGCCCCCGTCAGTTCGTCGTTCCTGAGGTACCCCAGGTCGGTCAGGACGTCGCAGACCGCGTCGAACTGGGCCGCCAGCGAGTTGGCGCGTCGTGTGGCCCGGGTCTTGCCGTCGCGCTCACGCTCCAGCCGGATGATCCGTGCCGCGGCCACCGCGTGGGTCTCGCGCTCCTCGCATTCGTGGACGGGGTGGCGCCGCAGTTCGCGTCGCAGCTCTGCGATGCGCGTCATGACCTGGTCGTCCGTGGGCACCGGCTCGTGGCGGGGCGCGCTGGCGTCGCTCATCTCGAGCTTGTCGGACATGGCCGCCAGCAGAGCGCGCCGGTCCTTGCGATCCTGCAGGCTGAAGCGTCGCGGCACCCTGACCCGCCCGACGGGCTCAGGCGCCCCGGGCAGGTCGCTGCCATAGAGCTTGAGCACGGTGTGGTCCCCCGAGATCACCTGCACGTACGGCCGCGCGCCCCGCTTGGACTTGGTTCCGACTCCCAGCACCACGCTCCATTCCTGCCCCGGCACGTGGATGATGTCGCCGGGAAGCAACGAGGTGATGGCCTGGTCCACGTCCTCGAGGTGCCGTGCCTTGCGCGCCCGGGACCCCTCAGCCTCCAGCCCTGTGATCTCGTCCCGCAGCCGGGCGTAGTCCATGGCGTCGCCCAGATGGCATTCCACGGCGTCCCGCAGCGACGCGAGGTCGCCGTCGAGCTGCTGGGTGGCACGCGCTGCCGCCACCACGGTCTTGTCGGTCTGGAACTGGGCGAACGACATGTTCAGGACTTCGCGCGCCCGCGCGCGGCCGACGGTGGCGGTGAGGTTGACCGCCATGTTGTAGCTGGGCGCGAAGCTGGACCTCAGGGGATAGGTGCGCCTGGACGCTAGCCCGGCGACGGCGCGGGGGTCCATCCCGGGCTGCCAGGCAACCACGGCATGGCCCTCGGTGTCGATGCCGCGACGCCCGGCCCGTCCGGTGAGCTGCGTGTACTCTCCGGGCGTGAGGTCGACATGGGCCTCGCCGTTGAACTTCACCAGTTTCTCCAGCACCACGGTGCGGGCGGGCATGTTGATGCCCAGCGCCAGCGTCTCGGTGGCGAAGACCAGTTTCAGCGCCCCGGAGGTGAAGCCCTCCTCGACGATGGCCTTGAAGGCCGGCAACGCGCCGGCGTGGTGGGCTGCCACGCCAGCCATCAGGGCGTCGCGGAAGTCCTCGTATCCGAGGGCCTCCAGGTCTGCCATGGAAAGCCCCGCGACGTGCCGGTCAGCCACCTCGCCCAGGTAGGCGGCCTCCTCACGGCTGGTGAGCCGGACGCCCGCGGAGGCCACTTGCTGCACGGCGGCATCACATCCGGCGCGAGAGAAGATGAAGCAGATGGCCGGCAGCAGACGGCCGCGCGCCAGCGTCTCCGCCGTGCGAGGCCGGCTCAGGGGCTTCCCCGCGAACCGTGGGTGGGAGGCGCCACCAAAACTGCCGGATCCCCGTCCGTGGCGTGTCTTGCCACGCCCGCTGCGGCCACGAGGGCGCCGGGCGTCGTCGCGCACCACCCCGGCCTCTGTCCGGGAAACCTGCAGCAGTTCACGGTTGACCTTGGCCGCACGTTGACCGGGCAGTTCCTGGGCCGTGGGCGCGGTCCCCTCGAACAGGTCGACCAGGCGGTTGCCGACGAGCATGTGCTGGTAGAGCGGGACCGGTCTGCGCTCGGAGACCACGACGGAGAAGTCGCCGCGCACGGTGCGCAGCCAGTCACCGAAGTCCTCCACGTTGCTCACCGTGGCCGACAGCGCCACCAGCTGCACCGACGGCGCCAGACCCAGGATGACCTCCTCCCACACGGCGCCGCGGAAGCGGTCAGCCAGGTAGTGCACCTCGTCCATCACCACGTAGCCAAGGTTGCCCAGCGTGGGAGAGGCGGCGTAGATCATGTTGCGGAGCACCTCGGTGGTCATGACCACGATTTGCGCTTCTGTGGTCACGGACATGTCCCCGGTGAGCAGTCCGACGCGCTCCGGCCCCCAGCGTTCCACGAGGTCGTGGTACTTCTGGTTGCTCAGCGCCTTGATCGGGGTGGTGTAGAAGCATTTGCGGGACTCGTTGATGGCCTGGAACACCGCGAACTCCCCGACGACGGTCTTGCCTGCCCCCGTGGGGGCCGCCACGAGTACACCCTTGCCAGCGGTGAGCTGGGCGCATCCGTCCAGCTGGTAGTCGTCGAGTGCGAACGAGTAGCCTTCCGCGAACTCACTGACCAGGTCCTTCGTTGCCGTCATGTAAGCCAACGTAGCAGCGAAGCCCGGCGTCACCGCCTGGTTTGCGACCAGGCTCAGGAATCCTCACGGCGCGGGTCGGAAAAGACACGCAGCACGCCGGGCTCCACCGTGGCACGAACGGGAACGTCGCCCAGCTCCTCGCCGTCGCCCATCACGAACAGGCCCTCTCCCTCGATGCGCACGTCGGAGGCCTGGAACATTTCGATGGCGGGGTGTCGCACGAACGTGCCGGAGTACAGCTCGGGCAGCATCCTCAACAGCACGCCGCGGGCCACTGGGTGCACCAGCGTGATGTCGAGTAGCCCGTCGGTGGGGCTGGCCTCGGGTGAGATGTGCATGCCGCCACCGATATAGCCGGTGTTGCAGACCGCGACGATCATGGCCTCCACCTCGCGGACCTCGCCGTCCAGTTCCAGCCTGTAGCCCAGGGGGGAGAAGCGGCTCAGCTCCCGCAGCGCGATGTAGCCATAGCTCAGGGCGCCCAGCCTGAGCCGGTTCTCGTTGGTGGCCCGGTTCACACGAGCGTCGTAGCCGGTGGAGACGACGGCCCCGACGTAGCGCCGCGGGAACGCGGTGTTGCTGACCCGGGTGAGGTCGACCATGCGGGTTTCGCCGGCGACGATCACGTCGACGGCCTCACGGACGCCACGCGGGAGCCCCAGGCCTCGCGCGAAGTCGTTGCCGGTGCCAGCGGGGATGATCCCGAGAGCGGCGTCGGTGCCGGCGCAGGCGTTGAGGCCGAGGTGGGCCATGCCGTCCCCGCCCATGGCCAGGACGGCATCGCCTGGGCGGGCCTCCAACGCGGCCAGCCGCAGCAGGTTCTCCGCGTCACGCCAGGACGTGGAACTCACGATGCGGGTCTCGGCGGTGGGGATCCGCTGGCGCAGGGTGCGCGCCACCTTCGGCAGGATCCGGCCTGCCTTGCCCCCGCCCGATCGTTCGTTGACCACCAGCGTCATCAGCCGCGGCTTGGCGAGCTCTCCCATGCGGCCCAGTGAATCAGGTGTCATCGGCTACGTCGATCTGCCACTCGGCGACCGACTCCGCGGTGATGCCCTTTCGCTTGTCGAGGCTGCGGCAGATCACCTCGGCCAGCAGGTACAGCAATGTCATGGGCACCGACAAGGCCAGCATCGAGAACGGGTCCACCGACGGGGTGGCAGCCGCTGCGAACACGAACGTGAGGAAGATCACTACCTTGCGGGCCTTGCCCAGCTGGTAGCCCTTGACCACGCCCATCAGGTTCATGGCGATGATGATCACGGGGAGGAGGAAGGACACTCCGAAGATGGCGATGATGCGCAGCTCGAAGCTGAGGAACCGGCTGAGCTCCAGCAGGTTGGTGATGTCCATGCCTTGTGGGGTGAATCCCAGCATCACCGCGATGCCCTTCGGCAGGATCCAGTAACCCACGAAGCAGCCGGCCAGGAACAGGGGCACGGCAGCGCCGAGGAACATCAGCGCATACTTCTTCTCGGTGCGCACGAGGCCGGGCGCGATGAACGCCCAGACCTGGTACATCCACACAGGGGTGGCCATGATGAAACCCCCCACTGCGCAGGCGATGATCGCCAGCGTGAAGGGCGAGATGACGCCGTCGGTGACGATCTGGAGCTGCGCGTCGGGATTGGCCGCCTGGATCAGCTCCCCCGCCTGGTAGAACGGCTTGAGGATGATGGCGATGATGGGCTCGTAGAAGAATGCCGCGAGGATCGCCATCACCACGATGGCGGCGAAGGCCACCGTCACCCGGTAACGCAGTTCCTTGAGGTGCTCCATCAGGGACATGGTCCCGTCCGGTGCTCCCTTCGGAGGGCGCAACCAGTCGAGCCGCCGCTTCTTCACGGCGGTCCCAGCGGTGGGGTGGGTCATCGGATCAGCGCTCGGCCTCGCGGGCCTTCACCTCGGCCTCGCGGGCAGCGAGTTCGGCCTCCCGCGCCTCAAGTTCACGCTGGCGCTGCCGGGCCGTCTCCTCCTCGGGCGTCACGATCTCGGCGTCGACGGTCTCGGGGTCCCCGTCCGGGCCATCGACCGTCTTTACTTCTTCCTTGAACTCACGGATCGAGCGGCCCACGCCCTTGCCGATGCCGGCGAGCCTGGAGCCGCCGAACAGCAGAAGTGCGATGGCCAGGATGATGAGCCATTCGGTGGGCCCGATCGCTACCAGAGGAAGCATTGGTCAAACCTCATTTCCCCGGGAGAGTCCCGGGATCGTTCACTGCATTGTAGTCGCGGGAGCCGGGCACCTCGATGGTGCCCAACAGGTCGGCGATGTCGTTCAGGCGACTCCCGAGCATCCGGATCTCCGAGAACAGGTCGCTGGCCTTGTGCGCGAGCCACACGGCATAGGCGACAAGCGTCACCAGTCCCGCCAGGGCGACGCCGCCGAAAACCAGTACCCAGATCACGGTTGCAAAGCCTACCCCCTGGGACCCTCGTGCCCAAGATCCGCGCCATAGTTGCGCAGTGCTTCCTGCGCCGCTCGGGCGGCCTGCCGCGCCAGGGCCGGGTCCGAGACGTCCACGACGCTGTCGCCGAGCCTGAGGATCAGGCCGACGAACCATTCGCGGGAGCCGACGGGCATGGTCACGCGCAGGTTCTGCCCGTCGGTTTCCACCGCCTCGACCGGATAGTACTCGCCGATCCAGGCGGCATCCTTGCGCACGCTCAGCGTGACGTGGGTGGTGGCCTCGTGGAACCAGCGTTCCGTGCTGTCGGTCAGCCCTTCCCGCAAGGTGAACTCCCCCTCGAGCGGGTCCACCCGGCGGATCCGGTCCAGGCGGTAGGAACGCCACGCGTGGCGGGACCGTGACCACGCGTCCAGATAGGTGAAACCGTCCACCGCCCGCAGCTGCGCCGGCTCCACCACGGGCTGGCTGCGGGTGCGCTGGCCGACGTAGTCCAGCCGCACCGTCCGCCTGTCTTCGATCGCCTCCAGCAGGAGCTGGCGGTGTTGCTTTTCACCCGCTGCGATGGTGATGCGCACCTGCTCCTGGGCGATGCCAAAGGCTGTGCGCAGCTTGTCGATCACCGAATCCACCACCTCGGTGTCCGCCGAGATCTCCCGCAGGGCCTCGAGCGCGACGAGCAGGCTGGTGGCTTCGGCCCCGGAGAGCCTGGGTGGGGTGGAGAGGACCTCGGCGTTGTTGAGGAAGATCATTCCGTCCTCGCGAGTGGCCTCCACGTCGATGGAGAAGAGGTCGTTGACGTAGCCGGCCGGCAAGCCACAGAACTGCAGCACCTCAAGGTCGCCCAAGAGGTCCTTCTCGCTGACCTGGAAGTGCTCGGCCACCTCCTCGACGGTCACGCCGGGGTTGCGCTGCAGATAGGGCACCAGCCGCAGCATGCGACGGACCTGATCCTCCGACCTCACGCGGCACCGCCCGCGGTCTGCTGCAACTGCTCGATCACGGCGCTGCGCACGTCGTCGGGTTCCAACACGATCGCCGCCGGGCCGAGCGCGCAGATCTCCGCGACCAGTAGATCGGTGGTGGCCGAGCGCACCTGCCAGACCGTGTGCCCGGCAGGCACGTCGGCGGCGGGCTGCGCCGGCGTGGCCGTCCGCAGGAGATCGCTGACAACGTCGCCGTGGAGTGCCACCACGGCCACGGCGTCGTCGCGGTCGAAGTCGCTCGTGGGCAGGTCGTCGGGGATCGCGAACGCCTCCGCCAGGCCCCGCGTCACCAGGGGCGAGGTTGCCCGCTGCAGCTTGAACCGACGCGGTTCGCCCTTGTCGACGTCGAATGCCAGCAGGTACCACTGTCCGCGCCGCTGCACCAGCTGCCAGGGCTGCACGCGGCGGGATTCGCCCCTGTAGTCGAAGTGCAGTTCCCGACGTTCCTCCAGTGCCCGGCGCGCCGTGGCGTACCCGTCGTCGCTCCGCAGCTGCGGGCGCAACGTCATCAGGCGGGTTGCGTCGGTCTCCACTCCCGCGGCACGCAGGGCCGTCAGGGCGTCACCGGTATCCCGGGCCGCCACCGATTCCTGCCACACGTGTGCGGCCGCGCCGAGGACGGCCTTCTCCGCGGCCGTGAAATCCAGTTCGGGCAGCTCGAACTCCGCCCGATCCACCCGGTACCCGGTCTCCAGACCCCATTCCGAGTCGATCTCGCTGGTGTGGATCACCACCCCCAGGGCACGCAACTCCTTCTTGTCGCGTTCGAAGGCTTGCTCGAAGGCCACGTCCGAGAGCCCGTGGTACCCCTCGTTGAACTCTCTGATCCGCTGCCTGGTCAGCGGCACGCGTGCACTCAGCAGCGCGATCAGCAGGTTCATCAATCGTTCGGACTTACGTTTGGACAAGGGCCCTCCTCCCAGTCCTCAGAAGGCTAGCGCAGCGTGGGCACCCTGCTGGGCCACAATGGGGCTGTGCCGCTGATCGACCGATATGCACCCAGCCCCACCGCCGACCTGCACGTGGGCAATCTCCGCACCGCGCTGGCCGGCTGGCTGCTCACCCGGGCTGCCGGGGGGCAGTGGCGGATGCGCGTCGAGGACCTCGACGAGGCCCGTGTCCGCGCCGCCGGCGACGCGGAGAGCAGACAGCTGCGCGACCTGGAGACACTGGGCCTGACCTGGGACCCCCCGCTGCTGCGCCAATCGGAGCGAGGCAACCGGTACCGCCGCGTGGTGGAGCAACTCGGGGAGCGCACCTACGAGTGCTTCTGCACCCGCAAGGAAATCGCGGCGGCGTCCTCGGCACCCCACGGCGACGGGTTCCGGCCCTACCCGGGCACCTGTGCCCGACTCTCATCCGCCCAGCGGAGGAGACGGCGCGACGCCCGACCGGCCGCCATCCGGATCCGGGCCGAAGGCGCCAGCTTCACGGCCACCGACCGTTTCGCGGGCCAGGTGAACTCGCTGATCGACGACTTCGTGCTGGTGCGCGGCGACGGGGCGTTCGCCTACAACCTGGCGGTGGTGGTGGACGACATCGCCCAGGGGGTCAACCACATCACGCGTGGGGCAGACCTGCTGAGTTCAGCCCCACGGCAGGCCTGGCTGACCGACCTGCTGGGCGCGCGACCTGCCACCTACGCGCACATCGGGCTGGTCACCAACGCCGACGGACGCCGTCTGGCCAAGCGCGACGGTGCGGTCACCGTCAAGGACCTGCGGGCGCTGGGCATGGAGCCAGGGGACCTGATGCAGCTGCTGACCGCATCGCTGGGCCTGCCAGCCTGCCGCACCCCCGAAGGGGCGCTGAAGGCGATGCCGGGTGGTCCCGCCTTCTACTCCACCTGGACCTGGCGTGCCTACTGAGGCTGCTCCGAGGTGTAGAGGATGTCGATGACGTAGACCAGGGTCTGTCCCGGCTCCACGGTGGGGTTGCTGGGGTTGCCGTTGGGGTAGGCCATCTCGGGGGGGACCACCAGGAGCATCCTTGAACCGGTGTTCTGCCCCACGAGGCCCTCCTTCCAACCTTCGATCAGCGAGCCCAGCGGCCCCTGCTGCGGATGCCAGGCGTCCTCGATCAGCTCGCCGGTGGTCCAGTTCCACGTGCGGAACTTGACCTGGATGATGTCGGTTTCCTGGACCGGCTGCCCCGGTCCCTGGATCAGTGGCTGGACCTGGAGTTCGGTGGGCGGCTCGGTCTCGGGCATGACCACGTTCGGGCCGTCGGTCTCCATGGTGACCGCGGGCAGGCCTTCAGCCGGCTCCACGGCCTCTCCCGTGGCCTCGTCGAAGTTGGCGGAGATGATGTCCACCACGAAGATCAGCGAGTCGCCCGGTTCGATGTAGGGAGGTTGGCCCTGCGGATAACCATCCTCCGGGGGCATGCCGATCAGCACGCGGGATCCCACCTTCTGGCCGCTCAGGCCCTTCACGAACCCGGGGATCACCTGCTGGAGGGAGAAGGGCACCGGCTGCCCCAGTTCGTAGGAATCGTTGAACACCTCACCCGTGCGGCCATTCACGCCGATGTAGTGCACTGTGGCGACGCTGTTGTCGTTGAGCACCTGGGGGTTCTCCGAGTCCCGGACCACCTCCACCTGCGTGGAGTCGATGGCCCAGGGAGCAGGCACGCTGACACCGGGGACGTCCGCGTCATCGACCTCAAGGTCACTGAGGTCCGACGAAGCGGTGACCTCCGGGGACACGTCGGGCGTCGGCGACTCCGTGGCCTCGGGCGAGGTGACTTCCTCGGGAGAGGTGACTTCCTCAGTAGGAGTGGCCTGGGTCGTCACCTGGTCCGGAGTGGGGGTTTCCTGGGTCTGGCCGCACGCCAGCAGCGTCAGGCTGGCGACGGTCAGCCCGGCCACGGCCATCCGGCGGATCCGGGTCTTCGATGAGTTGAACAGCACGACGCGATATTAGCCGAGCCGCCCAAACACCTTCGCTACAGCCCCACCATGTCCAGCAGGGCGCCCAACTCTTCCCGCGTGAGGTCGCGGGTCTCGCCCACCGGGAGCTGCCCCAGTTTGACCGGACCGATGGACACTCGCGCCAGTCGGTCCACGGGGTGGCCGACGGCGTCCATCATCCGCCTGACCACACGGTTGCGCCCCTCGTGCAGCGTGATGGTGAGCAGCGTCTGCTTCGCACTGCGGGAGACCAGCTTGACGTGGTCGGGTTTGACCGGACCGTCGTCGAGGGTGACGCCCTTCCCCAGCCGCTTGAGGGTCTTGTTGTCCATGACTCCCGCGGCCTCCACCAGGTAGGTCTTCGGCACCTGCCAGGAGGGGTGGCTCATGCGGTGGGCGAAGTCACCGTCGTTGGTGAGCAGGATCAGGCCGTCGCTGTCGGTGTCGAGCCGGCCGACGTGGAAGAGCCGGTCCCTGTTGCCACGGGGCAGGAACTCGTCCAGTGCGCGGCGCCCCTCGGGGTCGTCCATCGTGGTCACCACGCCCCGGGGCTTGTTGAGGACCAGGTAGCGGTGGTGACGCGGCGGCGGAATCCGGGAGCCATCCACGCGGATCACGTCACGCTGGGGGTCGACGCGGGTGCCCTGCTCGGTCACCACTGATCCGTTGACCTCCACCCGACCCTGGTCGATCAGTTCTTCGGAAGCGCGTCGGGAGGCGATGCCCGCGGCGGCGAGCACCTTCTGCAGGCGGATCCGCTCGTTCTCGTCAGTCATCGTTCTCCTTGGTTGATGCGTGCAATTGGCTCAGTTCGGCATCCAGCGTCACGGCGTCCGGCAGCAACGGTGCCAGGTCCGGGAGGTCATCCAGACTACGCAACCCGAGCTTCTGCATGAAGAGCGGGGTGGTCACGAAGCGCATGGCCCCCGTGGTCTCGTCGTCGCCGGCCTCGGCAATCAGGCCGCGTACCAACAGGGTTCGCACCACGCCGTCCACGTTGACGCCGCGGATGCCCGAGATCCGGCCGCGGGTGACGGGCTGGAGGTAGGCGATGACGGCGAGGGTTTCCAGGGCGGCCTGGCTGAGCCGGGAGCGCTGATCGACCACCAGCCACTCCTCGATCGCCTTCGACAAGTCCTCGGCGATCGCCAGACGCCATCCACCGGCGATTTCGCGCAACCGGAAACCGCGATCGGTCTCGTCGTAGAACCGGGCAAGTTCTTCCAACAGGTCCAGGACCTCGTGTTCGGGCGCATCGACGCCTTCGGCCAGTTCTGTGAGGCTCACCGGCTCGGTGGCCATCAGGAGCAGGGCCTCGATCAGCCTCGTCGGTTTCACGAATCCTCCAGTTCGGGCTGGGCGTCGTACTCGTCGACACCCGAGAGTTCCACCTCGTGACCGCCACTCCAGCGGAGGTGGAGTTCCGCCAGCGGCGTGACCTGGTCGAAGGCGATCTGGCCGGAGCGGAAAAGCTCCAACACGGCGAGGAACCGCACCACAACCACCAGCCGGTCGCAGCCGCGGGTCAGGGACCTGAAGGTGGCCGATCCCTTCGACTGCAGTGTCCGGGCAACAATGGAGGTCTGCTCCACCACACTGACCCGAGCCCCGTGGAGGTGGGCCATTTCCACGGCGGGGGCCGCCCGTGGCGTGAGCGCCCCGGCCGCGAGGCGTGCCAGGTCGTCGCCGGTGAGGTGGAGTTCCACCTCGGGCAGGACGGCCCGGAAGCGGTCCTCCAGACCGCCAGGCCGCCAGTGGGTGTGGCGGGCCAGTTGTGCCTGCTCCTCGAGCCAGCCGGCAATCTGCTTGAACGCCCGGTACTGCAGCAGACGGGCGAAGAGCAGGTCTCGGGCTTCGAGTGCGGCCAGGTCCTCGGGTTCGGTGACCTCGCCACCGGGCAGTAGCCGGGCGGCCTTGAGGTCCAGGAGGGTGGCTGCCACCACCAGGAAGGCGCTGGTCTGCTCGAGGTCCCAGACCTCCCCGCCGAGTTTGACGTAGGCGATGAAGTCGTCGGTGACCCGGCTCAGGGCCACCTGGGTGACGTCAAGCTCGTGGCGGGAGATGAGTTGCAGGAGCAGGTCGAAGGGCCCCTCGAAGTTGTCGAGGTGGACGTCGAACCCAGTTGCCTGGTCGGCCTGGTCGGTGTGGGCTCCGCGCGCCATCACTCCTCTTGCAGCACCTTGACCACGGGGGCGTCGGCGCCGTTGGCCTCGAGGTCTGCCAACGCCAGCGAGACCGCGGTGCGCACGAACCGGCCCCGGTCGAGAGAGCGGCCCAGCAGGCGGCGCACGTCCAGGATGGCCTCCTCGAGCGCGAACAGTTCCTCGGAGGAGAAGTACACGGTGATCTTTTGGTCATGCTTGACCCGCCCGGTGGGAACGGGTGTGGCACCGGTCTCCTTGGCAATGGGCTCCGCCGGCTGCGGCGCCTCGGCCTCGCCTCGTCCGAAGAGTTCCGAGGCTCCGGGCAGGCTGGCGCGCTTCACTGGTCTTGACATCGATGCAGTACCTCTCGGGCTAGCTGGCGGAATGCGCCGGCGCCGGGCGATGCGGAAGC
Organism: uncultured Tessaracoccus sp.; assembly: GCA_964588895.1. GTDB lineage: Bacteria > Actinomycetota > Actinomycetes > Propionibacteriales > Propionibacteriaceae > Arachnia. The sequence goes on along the minus strand of CAZPSO010000040.1, from coordinate 383 downwards.
ATAGGTGGTGATCGGCTCCCCCGCCACGGTGGTTTCCGGGAACTTGATCGTGCGGCGGATGACGGTGTGGAAAACGTCGTCGCCAAATGCCTGTACGACGCGTTCCAGGACTTCGCGGCCGTGAAGTGTGCGGGAGTCGTACATGGTGCCGAGGATGCCGAGCACCTCGAGGTCGGGATTGAGCCGGTCCGCCACCTTGGCGATCGTGTCCGTCAGCAGCGCGATGCCTCGCAGGGCGAAGAACTCGCACTCCAGCGGCATGAGGACCCAGTCACTGGCCGTCAGGGCGTTGACCGTCAACAGTCCGAGGCTCGGCGCGCAGTCGATCAGGATGAAGTCGTACGAGCCCTTGAGGGGGCGCAGCGTGCGCTTCAGCGTGAGCT
>CAZPSO010000039.1:0-14635 GCA_964588895.1 uncultured Tessaracoccus sp. | reverse complement strand
ACCTGGGTCACCGTCGGCGTGCTGACCGCGCTGGCCGTCGTCATCGGCAACGCCACGATCCCCGTCCTCGTCCAATTGGGGATGATCGCATGAGGTGGCCGCGGAGGGCAGCGACGGGCGGGCGTGGGTCACCACCCCCGAGCGGGTTGGATGGCCGCGTCCCTGAGGGGGATCCGATGACCGCGTGGGCCCGACGCCGCGCCGAATACCGGCTCGTCAGCCCAGCCAACCGGGGCAAACTCACGGTGATCGTGGTGGGAACCGGTCTGGCCGGTGCGGGTGTGGCGGCGGCACTCGGCGAACTTGGCTACCACGTGGAGTGCTTCACCTACCACGACCAGTCCCGACGTGCACACAGCGTCGCGGCCCAAGGCGGCATCAACGCGGCCCGGGCGCGGAAGGTGGACGGCGACTCGCAGTTGCGATTCATCACCGACACGGTCCGGGGCGGCGACTTCCGGGCGCGGGAGGCCGACGTGGCCCGGCTGGCGGAAGAATCGGTGGGCGTCATCGACCACCTGCAGGCAATCGGTGCGCCCTTCGCGCGTGAATACGGCGGGCAGCTGGCCACCCGGTCCTTCGGGGGCGTCCAGGTCTCGCGCACCTACTACACCCGCGGCCAGACCGGCCAGCAGCTGCAGGTGGCATCCTCGGCGGCGCTGCTGCGGCAGGTCCAGCGCGGCACCGTGAACCTGCATGCCCGCACCGAGATGCTCGACCTGATCGTGGCCGACGGGCGGGCGCAGGGCATCGTCACCCGCGACCTGGTCACCGGGGAGATCCGCGCCACCACCGGACACGCCGTCGTGTTGGCCACTGGGGGCTACGGCTCCGTCTACTTCCACTCCACGCTGGCCATGCTCTCCAACGCCACCGCCACGTGGCGGGCGCACCGTCGGGGAGCGCTGTTCGCCAGCCCCTCGTTCGTGCAGTTCCATCCCACGGCGCTGCCCGTGAGTTCGATGTGGCAGTCGAAGACCACGCTGATGAGCGAGTCGCTGCGCAACGACGGCCGGATCTGGGTGCCCATGGAACCCGGCGACGCGCGGGATCCCGGCGACGTTCCCGAAGCCGAGCGCGACTACTACCTGGAGCGCCGCTACCCCGCCTACGGCAACCTGACCCCACGCGACATCGCCTCCCGGGCGGCGCGCCGGGAGATCGAGGCGGGCAGGGGAGTGGGACCGCTGCGCAACTCCGTCTACCTCGACTTCCGTGACGCGATTGCCCGCGACGGCCGGGACAGGATCGCCGAGCGGTACGGGAACCTGTTCGAGATGTACCACGACGTCACCGGCGAGGACGCCTACACCCAACCCATGCGGATCGCGCCCGGTGCGCACTTCACCATGGGTGGGCTGTGGAGCGACTACGACCAGATGACCACCATCCCGGGCCTGTTCGTCGGCGGCGAGGCCGGAAGCAATTACCACGGCGCCAACCGGTTGGGCGCCAACTCGCTGCTCAGCGCCTGCGTCGACGGCTGGTTCACGCTCCCGCTGTCGGTGCCCAACTACCTGGCCGACATGGCGGGCACCGCCCCGCTGGGTGCGGACGCCGCCGAGGTGACCGGGGCGCTCGACGACGTGGCGCTGCGGATCCGTCGCCTGTTGGACAACGACGGCACCCAGCGGCCGCTCGCGTTCCACCGCCGCCTGGGGGAGATCCTCTACGACGGGTGCGGCGTCTCACGCAACGGCCCCGGCCTCCGGGAGGCACTGGGCCGGGTGCGGCAGCTGCGGGAGGAGTTCTGGCGTGACGTGCACGTCGCCGGCAGCGGGCAGCGCCTGAACCAGGAACTGGAGAAGGCCGGGCGGGTGGCCGACTTCCTGGAGCTTGCGAACCTCATGGTGCGTGACGCGTTGCACCGTGAGGAGTCCTGCGGGGCCCACTTCCGGGAGGAGTACTCCACCGCCGACGGCGAGGCCCGGCGCGACGACGAGCGGTGGCGCAATGTCACCGCCTGGGAGCACACGGGTGGTGAGCCCGTGCCGCACGTGGAGCACCTCGACTTCGATCTGGTGCCGGTACAGGTGAGGGACTACACATGAGGGTGGAACTTGAAATCTGGCGTCAGGACGGTCCCGACGAGGCGGGACGGTTCGAGACGCACGTCGTGGACGACGCCACGCCGGAGATGAGCCTGCTGGAGCTGCTGGACCGGCTGAACGACCAACTGGTGGAGCAGGGAGTGGAGCCGGTGGCGTTCGAGTCCGACTGTCGCGAAGGGATCTGCGGCGCGTGCGGCGTGACCGTCAACGACGTGGCGCACGGCCCCGTGTCGAAGACCCCCACCTGCCGGCAACACCTGCGCGCATTCCCGAACGTGACGAAGATGCGCATCGAGCCGCTGCGCAGCGGGGCATTTCCTGTCATCCGGGACCTGGTGGTGGATCGCAGCTCCCTGGACCGGTTGATCAGCGCCGGCGGCCACGTTGACGTCGCCACGGGCACCGCGCCCGATGCTGATGCCATCCTGATCAGCCACGACGATGCCGAACTTGCCCTCGATTTCGCGGCCTGCATCGGTTGCGGTGCCTGCGTCGCGGCCTGTCCCAACGGGTCCGCCCACCTGTTCGCCGGCGCCAAGCTGGCCCATCTGGCCCTCCAGCCGCACGGGCAGCAGGAGCGGAACCGCCGCGCCCGCGCCGTCGAGGCGCAGCTGGACGAGGATTTCGGCCCCTGCAGTAGCTACGCCGAATGTGTCGAGGTGTGCCCGGCCGGCATCCCGCTGGAGGCCGTCGCCGCCGTCCACCGGGAACGCCTGCTGGCCATGCGACGCGGACGCTGACGTCGGGCAGGCCCGGGGAGAAGCACCGCCAGGCTCATGTCGCCATGCTGAACGCCGAGGGTGGGTGCCGCAAAACTTACCGGCGCAACAGCTCGCCACTATTGGCGAGCCGATGCACCGGTAGAGATCAGGGGCGCTCAGGCGACCAGCGCGGCTCCATCGACCAGCCCGGTGATCCGCTGCGCACGGTCGCGTAGCGCCTCGTAATCGCAAGGATCGACGTCGCCCAGGTGCAGGTCTGACGTGATGCGGCCATCTGCCACCTGCAGCACCCGCTCGGCGTGGGCCGCGACGTGCGCGTCGTGGGTGATCACCATGAGCGCGGTCCCCTCGCGGTGCAGGCCGGAGAGGATCTCCATGACTCCCGAGGCCGCGGTGGAGTCCAGGGCGCCGGTCGGTTCGTCGCAGAACAGCATGGGCGGATCGTTGATCATCGCCCGGCAGATCCCGACGCGCTGCAGCTGCCCGCCGGATGCCTGGGAGATGTCGCGCCTGGCCACGTCAGCGATCCCCATCCGGCCCATCAGCGCGAGCGCCTTGTCAACCAGCGCCGGGCGGGGGGCGAGGCCAGCCAGGAAGGCCGGCAGGATGATGTTGTCCAGCAGGTCCAGGTTCTTCAGCAGGTGCACCTGCTGGAACACGAATCCCATCTGCGTGAGGCGTCGTTGCGCCAGTTCCCGGCCATTCAGCGTGTTCAGTTCCACGCCGTCGAGGCGCACGGTGCCCGACGTCGGGGCATCCATGCCGCTGACGATGTGCATGAGGGTGGACTTGCCGGAGGCGGACGGCCCCATGACGGAGACGAACTCGCCGGCGTTGATGTCGAGGTCGATGCCGTGCAGCACCTGGTTCAGCCCGAACCGCTTGGTGATGTCGCGTGCCTGGAGGAGGGTCATGGAAGTTTCCTTTCAGAAGGTGGGGAGAGCGTTGGTGCCCAGTCGGTCGATGCCGCGGGAGCCGACCCGCACGGCCACGGCCACGGCGGTGAACATCGCCAAGGGCAGGGCGAGCCATGTCAGCCAGCCGTTGATGGCGAAGCTGATCTGGCTGGTGCCCCGGAAGAGGTATTCGAAGCCCCCGAAGAGGCCCTCGAACATCAGGTTGAACATTCCCTCGCCGAGGGTCACGGCCGCCAGCACCCCGGCGGGAATGCCTGCCAGCAGAACCAGCAGGATCCGGGTGAGGTACTGGGTACGGATGCCGCCGTCGGTGTTGCCCAGGGCACGCTGGATGGCGATCTGGGATGCGTCGCCCGCCAGCAACATCCGCAGGAACATGGTGGTCATCAACACGGCCAGGCCGATGGCCGCCACCGTCGACAGCACCGACGCGCGGGTGACCTGCTCGGCGATGGGACCCAGCATCTGTGCGCGGTACTCGCCGACGTCAGCGGCCCTGAGCCCCGGCCAGGCCTGAACCATCTCGTGGGCGGCGGCAACGGAGTCGACGCCGGGCGCCAGATCGATCACAACGACGTGCCACATCACTTCGTCGCCGGTGACGTCCAACATCACCTTGGCTGTCCTGCCGCCGTAGGTGATGTCCTGGTAGCTGCCGACGATCCGCAGCCCCACCTTGCCGTCCGCGACGGCGACGGGCAGTGAGTCTCCCACGCTGCGGCCGCTTTGGGCCAGCGTCAGCAAGGACAGCGCGATCTCCGACGAATCCTGCGGGGCCCGGCCCTCCGCGTAGGTGACGGGCAGCGTCGTGTGGTCGCCGTTCTCGACGTAGAGACTGACAGCGCTCCCCTCGGCATCGGGCACCTCGAGGCGGGTGGTGGTGTTGGCCACGAAGCGCTCCACGTCTCCACGCTCCGGCAGTTCCTCCACCACCCTGGTGAACAGCTGGGTGGATTCCGCACCCTGCGGGATGTCCAGGCGCACGTCTGAGGTGCCGATGCCCATGTAGGTGATGAAGTCCTCGGAGTGGATGGTGGTGGCCGCCGCGGCCGGTACGACGACGATGAACGCGCTGACCGCGAACACCAGGAACAGCAGCATGTGGGCACCGGAGCGCCGGATCAGGTCCATGAGGCCCAGGCGCACGTTCGTGGGGAGCCCTCGGGAGTTCCTCAGGCGCAGTCGCGGGCCCCGGGGCATCGAACCGGTGGTGCCGGTGCGCAGGGCGTCCATGGCGGTGCCACGGCCGAGCCGTCGTAGGAGGACCAGGACGAACAGGGTCACCAGGGTTGCGACGCCAAGGGCGGTCAGGGCCGGTGCCAGCCAGACGGCCGGTCCCGAAGTCGTCCCCATGTAGGCGGTGAGGCTGCGGGAGAGCTCCGGCGCCAGGGCCCAGCCGCCCAGCAGGCCCAGCAGGCAGGCCAGTGCTGCGACGGCGGCGTACTTGACCAGGTAGACCCGGCTGATGCGTGAGGGGGGAACCCCGATGGCGCGCAGGATGCCGATCTCGCGGTAGTCCTCCCGCACAGCGGTGATGAACGACAGCCGCAGGCACAGCAGGCCCACCACCATCAACAGCACCGAGGCCAGGATGACGACGCCGGCGGTCATCCCTTCGCTGATCATGTTGAACAGCCGGAAGGTCGAGGAGTCCACTAGGGGCCCCGAGCGGGGCAGCCCAGCGTCCTGGTAGTCGCGGGCCAGCTCACCGGTCGGCAGCCCCCGGTCCGCCAGCCAGAACTCCACCAGGTACTCCGGGGTGCCGGTGTGGGCGGCCACGGCCTCCAGGTCTTCCTGGCTGACCGCCAGCCGCTTGGAGCTGGCGATGGCGGTGTTCATGATGGAGTCGCGGACGAACCCCGCCACCTGCAGTTCGAGGGCGAAGCCGCCGGTGGCGCTGATGGTGACCGTGTCACCCACGGCCAGGTCGCTCTCGATCCGGTAGATCACGGGCAGCCAGATCTCGCCAGGGTCCACGGCCCCAAGCGGTTGGTTGTCGACGCGCAACAGGAGGTCTCGTTGCATGGCCGGGACCACCAGCGAGTTCTGCTGGATGTTTCCGGTCTGCGGCTGTCCGTTGAAGGCCAGGTCCGCGCCGTCGATGCCCAGCAGAAGCATGGTCTGGTGGGCCGCCACGTCGTTGCGCCCGGCCACCCAGGCATCGATGGTGCCGGTGTCCAACTCCCCGGCATGCATCTGGACCAGGTGGGGGGAGTCAGCCTGTTCCATGAGACGGTCGCTGGCGCCGGCCAACCGGGCCAGGAGTCCTGCGCTTGCGGCCGCCAGGGTCACTGACAACGCCACCAGCACCACCAGCGTGACCGTCACTGTGAGGTTTCGTTGTGCGTCGCGTACCAGCATCCGACCGAACACGCTCTGCCTGCCCTTCAGTTGTTCTGTGGTTCCAAGCCTTCCCCTCCCGGTGGTTCGGTGTCTGTCCGCATTGCCCCCCTGTCACCCCCTGCCCGTCCCTGAACCGTTCCCGGAGCGCGCTGCTCGGGGTGCAGGTCGGTCGTCGGGCGCGGCGCGCGAAGAATCACGCCGGTGAAGTGGGACGGGTGGGACAAAACGACCAAAGCAAGCGCTTGCCCGGACACATCCGTCCGGAGGAAGCGCTTACTTTGGCATTTCGTCTCAGGGGTCCCGGTACGGGGCCCTGATCGGGTCGGTCAGGGGCGGACGCTGACGTCAGGGAGTTGGCGGGCCATGACGGTTCCGGCGATGCCGATGCCGGCCAGGAACAGCAGGGCGGGGACGTCGCCAAAGGTGGCGATGGCACCGGAGATTGCACCGATCACCAGCAGCAGGACGCCCATGGCGGTGTTGGCGACGGCCACGTAGGTGGTGCGCTGGTCGCCCTCGGCCATGTCCACGACGTAGGTCTTGCGGGCGACGCGCACCTGCGTGTGGATCACGGAGATCAGGAAGAACAACACCGGCATGGACCACGCCACCAGCGAGTCGGGGCCCCACTGCGCCACCGCGACGACCACCAGCAGCACGATCGACGCAGCCAGGGCGCTCCACGTCATCGCGTCGCGGCTGGAGCGGTCGGCGAACCAACCCGAGATACGCCCTGCCACCAGGGCTGCGACACCCGAGGCGATCATGTACGGGCCCAGACCGCTCAGGGCGTCGCTGCCCCGCGAGACCGCCAGGCTCACCATGAACGCCGGCGCCAGGGCAGAAGCCAGCAGCAGCGAGCGCACCACGACGAAGTTGCGGAACTTCGCGTCGGTTCGGATCAGCCGCATCGTGGTGGTGAACCAGGGGTCGCCACTGGGTCGGGGCTCCACGTCGGGCTCCTCGACGCGGGTGAAGACCATGGCCGCAAGGAACCACATCAGGGACCCGCCCGCGATCATCGCCACCAGCACCCACCCGGGCAGCTCCTCCGGGCCGGCGAACCGGATGGCCAGGCCGACGGTGAGCGCCACCACCCCGCCCACCACGGTGGACAGGCCGTTGACGCGGCCGCGACGGCCCTTGGTGATGGTGCGGCCCATGACGTCCTTGGAGGAGATCGACGTCAGCGACCGGCCAAGCGACATGCCCGCCAGGCTCAGCACCACCCCGACGCCTCCCCACGTGCCCGTTCCCACTGCGGCGATCGCTGCCATCACAGCCACGCACGCACCCTGGAAGAGCGAGCCCATCACCCAGACGCTGGAGCGTCGCCGCTTCGCGGTGAGCCAGCCCATCAGCGCCGCCTGCGGCAGCATGGAACCCGACTCGCGGACCGGCACCAGCAGCGCCAGCACCCAGGAGGCGGAGCCCATGCTGGCCAGCAGCCACGGCAGGACGGTCTTGGCATTGATGACCTGGTCGCCCACCGACTGCATGCCGTGGGCCACGATGAAACGCCTCGTGTTGCGCCTCTCGACGGCTTGGCTCACGTGACCACCCGGCACACCAGCACCTCGAACGGCTCCATGACGGGCCCGGGCGCGTCGGTGGTGCCCATCTGGATGAAGCAGTCCACGACGAAACGGGGTCGCTGCAGCGGGGTGGCACCCAGGTTCATCTCCACGAACCACTTCTGGTCGCCGTGTTCCCGGAAGTAGGCGAAGTAGTGCCGAATGTCGGGCCGCACGAACTGGATGTCGCCGATGGTGAGGGCCGGGTGGGCGCGACGCAGGGTGGTCAGCCCCTTGTACCAGTTGAGGACGGATTCGGGATCCTCGCGCTGTTCCTCCACCGTGTAGCCGATGCTGTTCTCGTGGAACCCGATCCATGGTTCCCCCACCGTGAATCCGTGCTTGGTGCTGGTGTCCCACCGCATCGGCGTGCGAGCGTGGTCGCGACTCCCGACGATGATGGCCTGCCACGGGTCACGGTGCGCCTCGTCGGCCTCGGCGTAGCGGTTCAGCGATTCGATGTCGCGGAAGTCGTTGATGGAGCGGAAGTCCTGGTTGGTGGCGGCGATCTCTTGGCCCTGGAAGATGAATGGTGTGCCGCGCAGGGTGAGCAGGATGGTGCCCAGGACCTTGGCAACCGGGGAGCGGTACTGCGGCCGCGGGTCCACCTTGGAGATCATGCGGGGGTTGTCATGGTTCTCCCAGAACACGGCGATCCAGTCGTTGCCGGTGATCCGCTCGTTGTAGTCGATGAAGTGCTTCTTCAGGTACTCCAGGTCGTAGACGGGGTCGTCCCACCGGGTGTGGCCCGGTGACATGAGGTGGTCGAAGGTGAAGGTCAGATCCATCTCCTTGCGGTCCCACCCGGTCAACAGCCTGGCGCCTTCGATCCCGATGCCGGGAGTCTCTCCGATCATCACGCCCACCGGATCCTTGCCCGGGCCGCCCGGCCAGTCATCGCCCGGCCGGGTGAACCCTGCTTCGCGCAGTTCGCGGAGGAACTCGTGCAGCCGAGGCCCGTGGAAGTAGCGCTCGATGCCGCAGTAGTGAATCAGCTTGCCGACGAACTCATTGCCGTCCGGCAGGCCGGGGTGCTTGGAGATGAAGTTGATCACGTCCAAGCGGAAACCGTCGATGCCGCGGTCCAGCCACCACTGCACCAGGTCGGCCACCTCATGGCGGACCTCCGGGTTCTCCCAGTTCAGGTCGGGCTGGCCGGGCGCGAAGAGCCGCAGAACCCAGCGCTGGGCATCGTCCAGCCAGCGCCACGCGCTTCCGGAGAAGAAGGATGCCCAGTTGTTGGGAGGCTCGGCCGGGTTGCCCTCCCGGAAGTAGTAGTACTGCCCGTACCGGCCGTCCGGGTCCTGTCGGGCCTTCTGGAACCACTCGTGCTGGTCGGACGTGTGGTTGACCACCAAATCGAGGATGATCCGCATTCCGCGCTCGTGACAGCCTGCGATCAGCTCGTCCAGGTCTGCCATGGTGCCCATCTGTTCCATCACCGCGCGGTAGTCGGAGATGTCGTAGCCCATGTCCTCCAGGGGCGAGGCGAAGATGGGGGACAGCCACAGGCAGTCCACACCGAGCTCGTCCAGATGGCCGAGCCGCTCGATGATTCCGCGCAGATCGCCGATTCCGTCGCCGTTGGAGTCGGCGAACGAGCGGGGGTAGATCTGGTAGAAGACCGCGGAGCGCCACCACGGGTGCTCGGCGGGGCCCTCGGAGTCCGAAGGGTGCTCGGGAACGCCGTTGAGCAGGGTGAACAGTGCGTCGAAGAACCCTGGCCCAGTGAAGCGGCGAGTCAGTGTCTCGATGATCGACAGCCGGAAGCGGCGCGCCACCGGGTTGTTGATGAATGATCGCGGCTTGTCCATTTGCAGCAGCACCCGGTCGATCGCATCCCGGCCTACGGGGTGGTCATAGATCTCGCCGAGGGTCGAGGAGCGGTCGAATCTCACAAGGCCCATGGTGGCATGAGGCGACCCCCGAGGGGCGGTTGGGGCGTTGGTCACGGGCAGCGCTGTCGCAATCTGCCTGCACGCGGCACGAAAACGGTGATTCTGGGCCCATTTTGGCCACGTGCAGGCAAGTTGCGACAGTTGCGCCCCTGGCCGTCAGCGAGCGGCGAGTTCGGTGACTATCTGCAGGTAGCGTTCCTCGTCGAGTTTGTACTTCGCCCGCAACACCAGCCAGCTGATGCCGATCAAGACGATGGGCACGCCCAGCATCACGGCAAGGAACGCGGCCCGCCCCGCGTCGGTGATGTCGGCGGCGGAGGCGGCCTCGTTCACGCCGGAGAGCAGCAGCGCCAACCCCACCATCGCCGTGCCGATGGCGCTGGAGGCCTTGTAGACGAACGGCTGCAGTGACAAGGTGATGGACTCATTGCGCCGGCCGAACTTCCACTCGCCGTACTCCACGGAATCGGAGATGAACATCAGCATCAGCAACTGGATAAACGCCTGCCCGACGAACAGCAGCAGGCCCGAGACCACCACCAGGATCAGCGAACCGGACGCGAACACGAAGACGGTCAGCCCCGCCAGGCAGAGCGCCGTGGCCAGGGAGTGGATGGAACGGCGTCGCATCCGCTTGGCCAACAGCGGGAAGACGGCCAGGCCGCTCAACTGCGCGACGGCGAGCACGGCAGCGAAGACGGGATAGATGTTCTCGTCGCCATAGATGTACTTGAAGTAGTAGATCCCGAGCGACGTGATGGTCATGTAGCCGGACATGAACACCAGCATGGCCAGGCTGGACCACAAGAGTTGGTCGTTGCGGACTATGACCCCGACGAGGTCGCGCAGCGGGGTGCTGACGGCCGTGGCTTCCACCTTCTGGCGGGTGAACACCAGGGTCAGCGACTGGAACACCAGCATGAGCAGCACGGCGATGATGGCCAGCGCAAGCCAGCCATGTTGGTAGCTGCCCAGCCGGTCGCCGAGCGCGCGGGTGACGGGCAGGACGCCCACCACCATCGTGAACAACCCGATGTTGGCGCAGATCCTGGCCACGGCGCCCAGCTTCTCCCGCTCGCGCTGGTCGCGGGTGAGGGAGGGGAGCATGCCGTAGTAGGAGATGTCGTTGAGTGTGTAGCCGATGTCCCACAACAGGTACAACACGGCGAACAGCACCAGGAATCCGGCGCCGCGCAGGCCGACGTCCACGAACAGCAGGACAGTGGCCACGCCCCAGGCCAGGGCGCCGACGGCAATCCACGGCTTGAACTTGCCCCACCGGGAGCGGGTGTTGTCCACGACGAAACCCATCAGGGGATCGTTGACGGCGTCAAAGATGCGCAATAAAACGATGATGGTGGTGGCGACGGCGAGCTCGGTGTTGCTCAGCCCGATGACGTCGGTCAGGTAGAACAGCATGTACATCGACACCATTGCGGCCACCATGTCGCGGCCCAGGGTGCCGAGCCCGAAGCTCCACTTGTTGCTCATGTGCCAAGCATGCACCTGCGACTGCTGTCGGCGCCGGCATGGCACTCCGCCAGAGGTGGACGCTCCTCGATCCCGGCCCAATCACGACTGCCGCACCACAGTGCACCGCCACCGCGAGGCGTTGCAACGAGCGCTGGGGACCCGATTGGGGACGTCCGGCCCGCCCTACACTGGGGTCATCAACTTCATGTGAGGACCCCCAAATGATCGAGCACGTCGGTGTGCGCATGCGCGCCACCATCGAGGACCACGCGTCACGTCCGGCCACCCGGATCCGGGAGGGCGACGGGTGGCGCACCCACACCTTCGCCGAGTTCGGTGCGCGGATGGACGAGGTGGCCCAGGCTTTCCTCGACCGGGGGTTCGACCCCGGCGACAGGGTGGGCCTGTTCGCCAACAACTGCCCCGAGTGGTCCGAGGTGGATTTCGGGGCGGCCCTGGCTCGCCTGGTGCCGGTGCCCATCTACGCCACCTCAACGCCGGACCAGATTCGCCACATCGCTGCAGATTCGGGCCTGAAGCTGATGGTGGTGGGCGGACGCAGCGAGGCGGAGCGGGTGCTCGAGGTGCGCGATCAGCTGCCCGAGATGCAGGCGATCGTGGTGTTGCAGCCGTGGGAATCGATGCCCGCGGACCTCATCGGCTACGACGCATTTCGCAGCAAGCCCGACGCCGCTGCCATCGACGCCCGCCTGGCGGACGCCAGTGGCGAGGACCTGATCTCCATCATCTACACCTCCGGTACCACCGGCGAGCCGAAAGGCGTGATGCTGGAACACAGGGCCTTCGTCCGCCAGAAGGAGGCGCTGGACCAGTTCTTCACCATCACGCCGGAGGACCATTCGTTGTCATTCCTGCCGCTCAGCCACGCCCTCGAGCGGGCCTGGACCTACGTCGTCCTGCTCGGCGGCAGCATGAACACCTACGTGGCCAATGCCCGCACCGTCGCCGAGCAGATGGTGCTGGCCCAACCCACGCTGCTGGTCAGCGTGCCCAAGCTGTACGAAACCGTTTATGCGACGGCTCACCGAAAGGCCGCCGCGTCCCCGGTGAAGAAGCGGATCTTCGACTGGGCGTTGCGCGTGGGCGGCAAGAACCAGCATGCGTTCCGCAAGGGCCAATCACCCAGCCCTTTCTGGAGTCTCCAGTTGCCACTGGCAGACCGTTTGGTGTTGCGCTCCGTCCGCGACGCAGTGGGCGGCCACAAGACCGTCATGGCCTGCGGTGGTGCGCCCATCCGCCAGGAGGTGGAGGAGTTCTTCTCCGCCGTCGGCATGCAACTCTTCCCCGGCTACGGGCTGACGGAGGCCTCCCCCCTGGTCAGCTTCAACTCGCCCAGCGGCTTCAAGCTGGGCACTGCCGGCAAGGTGCTGCCCGGTGGTGAGGTCCGGATCGGCGAGCACGGCGAGATCCTCTACCGGGGCCCCAACCTCATGAAGGGCTACTGGAACCAGCCGGAGGCCACCGCCGAGACCATCGTCGATGGCTGGCTGCTCACCGGCGACGCCGGGTACGTGGACACCGACGGGTACCTCATGATCACCGACCGCATCAAGGACATCATCGTCACCCTGGGCGGCAAGAACGTGGCGCCGCAGCCCATCGAGGGCATGATCCTGGCCGACCCCCTGTTCGAGCACGCCGTCCTGCTGGGTGACAACCGGCCCTACATCACGCTGCTGGTCAAGCCGGCGCTACCGCAACTGGAGGAGTTGGCGAAGATCCGTCAGTGGCCCGGTGAGGTGGCGGATTGGCTGAAGTCGCAGGAACTGAAGCAGGAGATCACCCAGCGCATCGCCACGATCACCGAGAAGCTCCCGTCGCAGGAGCGCCCCCGCGAGACCGGCGTCATGGATGAGGAACTGACCATGGAGGGCGGTCTGCTCACGCCCACGCTCAAGGTCCGCCGTCGACAGGTGGAGGAACGCTTCAAGGCCCTGGTGGAGGACATGTACGACCGGCTCGAGAAGGCTCGAAGCGACCGCCAGTGATGGCACGCGCCCCCCACCCCTCCCAGGATCCGGCCACGGCCGGGCCCCTGCGGTGGTGGACCCGCTGGTGGGGCGCCCTGCTTCTCGGGCTGGTGTCGCTTTTGCTGGTGGCGCCCGGAGTCATGATTGCCGTGCTCTATGCCACGATCCCCGGCGACGTCCTGCAGGGCACCACGCGCGCCACGGAGACGGGCATCTCGACGGTGCTGCGGGTGCTGGCGATCGGTGTGGCCCTGGTCCTGCTGGCCTGGCCTGCGCTCACCGTGCGCTGGTGCCTCAAGAGATGGGGCGGCTGGATGCTGGTGGGCCTCGGCGGCAGCCTGGTGGCCTTCGTCATCGCGCTGTTCCCGATTGGCGTTTTGTGATCATCCGGATTTGACCGATGAGAGACCATTGAGCCATGGGACTGTTGGATTTCCTGGGCAAGGGCTCCTCGGAGGGCCTCAGCGTCGACGAGACGCTGCTGGCGATGAGCAAGGGTGCTGTCTTGATCGACGTGCGCACCAAGGGGGAGTACGAGGCCGGCCACGCGCCGGGTGCCCGTCCCGTCGACATCAGGGGGCTGATGGATGATCCGATGATGGCCATCCACGGGGATGACCCGCTGGCCGAACGTGACTCGGCCATCATCGTGATGTGCGACAACGGGCTGCGCTCCACCCTGGCCGCCAAGGCGCTGCGGGAAAAGGGTGTGCTGGCCGAATCCGTCGCCGGGGGGCTGCGGGCCTGGGTCCGCTCCGGCAACCCCGCGATTCCGGGGCCGTACCGGAGGCGATGATGCACACCGCCTTGCGGGTCCTCGGTGCCGCCTCCGTGGTCGGCACCGCCGGCCTGGCGTCGTGGCTGGTGGGCAGGGCGCGGGTGGAGAAGCACGTCGACGCCTATGCCAGGCACTGGCTCGAGACGCTCCAGGTGGAGCAGGACGACGCCATCGTCATGGCAGCGTTGGGCCACTCCGCGGTCCAGGGGGTGGGTGCGTCGGTGGTCGACAACGGCTACGTGCCCCTACTGGCCCACCGGCTGGCCCGGGCCACGGGCCGCGAAGTGCGAGTGGTCAACCTGTCGGTCTCCGGCGCCGTCAGCGGTGACGTCGTGGAACACCAGCTGCCCAAGCTCGCCGCCTTGGAGCCCGACCTGGTCCTCCTCGACATCGGCGCCAACGACGTCGTATTCCCCGGCCACACCCTCACCACTTTCACGGCCTCCATGCGGGCGATCCTGGAAGCGCTCCCGCCCGGCAGTTTCGTGGCCGACGTGCCGTGGATCTCCCTGCTGCACTGGGGCGGCCCGTCCCGCCGTTTCGCCGAGCGGTCCCGGGAACTGGCGCAGGAGTACGGCCACCACGTGGTACCCCTGCACGAAGCTTCCCGCGCCATCGGGCTGCTGGCATACCGCCGCTACATCTCCAGCGACCTGTTCCACCCCAACGACAGGGGCTACGCCGGATTCGCCGACGCGTTCTGGGCGGCCCTGGAGACCTCCGGCAAGCTGGAGCAGCTCGCCTCCGCGTCCAAGAGCGCCCCCTGAGGGCTTCGCTTTGGTCGGCGGCAGCCACCTCGGGTAGTCTGGGGCATTGGTTCGCCCACGCGGTGAACCTTGCCCTCCTGCCACGGGACGTTCCCGTGGCCGCTCAAGTCCGAAGGAGGTG
>CAZPSO010000038.1:9102-14853 GCA_964588895.1 uncultured Tessaracoccus sp. | reverse complement strand
GAAGTCTCCTACCTGCTGCTCAACGGCGAGCTGCCCACCCAGGAGGAGCTCGACGCCTTCACCGGTCAGGTCTCCGACCGCATGATGCTCGACGAGCGGATGCGGGAACTCTTCCGCTCCTTCCCACGCGGGGCCCACCCGATGATGGTGTTGGCTGCCGGCATCATGACGCTCGGCGCGTTCAACCGCCAGTACCTCGATCCGCACAGCCCGGAACACGTCGAGGAGTCATCGTTCCGCCTTCTGGGCTCCATGCCCACCCTGGCCGCCTACGCTTACAAGTCCTCCGTCGGTGAACCGTTCCTCTACCCGCGGAAGCGTCACAGCTACGTCGAGAACTACCTGCGCCTGTCGTTCGGCAACCCGCAGGAGGAATACGAGCTGGATCCGGCAGTAGTGCGGGCGTTCGAGACCCTGTTCATCCTGCACGCCGACCACGAGCAGAACTGCTCCACATCGACGGTGCGCATGGTGGGCTCCTCCGACGCCAACCTCTACGCCTCGGTCTCCTCCGGCGTCAATGCCCTGTCCGGTCCGCTGCACGGTGGCGCCAACCAGGCCGTTCTGGAGATGCTGACCCAGCTGCGTGAGGCTGGCCTGGACCCGAAGACCTTCATGAACCAGGTCAAGGACAGGAAGTCCGGCGTCCGCCTGATGGGTTTCGGCCACCGCGTCTACAAGAACTACGACCCCCGCGCGAAGATCATCAAGGAACACGCCCACGAGATTCTCAGCAGCTCCGGCAAGTCCAACCAGCTGCTCGAGATGGCGATGGAACTGGAGGAGACGGCGCTCCAGGATGACTACTTCATCGAGCGCAAGCTGTACCCCAACGTCGACTTCTACACCGGCTTGATCTACGAGGCGATGGGCTTCCCCGAGCAGTACTTCACTGCCTTGTTCGCACTGGGCCGCCTGCCCGGCTGGATCGCGCAGTGGCGCGAGGAGCATTCCGACCCGGCCCGCAAGATCGGGCGCCCGCGCCAGATCTACATCGGCGAGACGGAGCGCAACTACATCCCGATGGACGAGCGCTGAATCGAGGCTGCCCAGCCCCGTACCCTTGAGTGATTCGACCCACTCCAGGGGGTACCGCATGAAGTCCGGACCCGGCCCGCAGCGCAGCGCGCGTGTCCAGTCCGTGCTGATAGCGGTGCTGGTTGCCGTCCTGGTGCTCCTCGGGGGCACTGCTGTACTGGTGCCATGGTTCATGAACTGGACCAACATCTTCGCGATGTGGGCGCTGCTGCTGCCTTTCATGGTGGTCTTCGGCGCCATGCTCGGTCCTGCCAGGGCCGCCCGGGCCAACGCCCGAAAGCATTCATTCGGTGTCAGTGAACACGAGTGCCAGTGCGCCATCTGCGAGCGCACGTTCGCCCCAGGCCAACTACCCCCGAACCGCGACAGGGGTGGGCCGTACCCCCACAGGAGCGGCTGCGCTCAACAGCCGGCGTCGTGCGCCGTGGTGTTGGGTGTGGCGGTGATCGGTGTGCTGCTCGTGGCCCAGGTGGCCCTGACGGTCTCCCGGAACCTGGGTTGGGAATCGGCCCTGATCTTTCAGGTGCTCGCTGCGCTGTTCGTGGGCGGCGGCTTCCTGATACTCGCCCTCGTCGCCTTCGCAATGCGGCGCTCGGACCGGCGCAGGTTGGAGGAGGCCCGCCAGCCGCACCAGTGCGTGTGCCGCTGGTGCGGCAGCACGCAGCAGCTACCCGCCGCACCGGCCCAAGGCTGACCAGCTGCACACTGGAGTCAGGGAGCGACGTCGGGGCCGGTTGGGGTTTCCGTGGGCCGCTCCCCGCGCCGCCCTGCGATTTCCAACACGATCTCCTGGAAGCGTGCCTCGCTGAGCGGATAGAACCACATGATGACCTGCCCCAGCAGGGTGGCAAGCGCAATGAAGATCACGCCCCACACGACGATGTTGGTGGCCACCTCGTCGGACACCTCGGCCCCAGCGGCTACGGCGGCTGCGACGAACCCGGCCCAGACCAGCGCCCAGCCACCGATGAATCCGCCGAGTGCCTGACCCATTTTCCGCATGAACGAGAACACGGCGTAGGTGGTGCCTTCGGTGCGGACGCCGATCTTGTACTCACCGAACTCCACACAGTCGGCCTCCAGCGCCCACATCAGGGTGTTGGTCCCGAAGATGCCGAGCCCCATGACGAAGAATGCCACAGTTCCGAGCAACGGGATCTCGCCGTCCTGCGACCGTCCGACGGCGCACCTATCACCCAGGCAGAGGTCACCCAGGGTGCAGGTGCGCCGGTCGATTCATCGGGGTGTGGCAGCAATGGGAGCCGCTGGTGCCCGGGCGGGCGGTTGGTAGTCGGGATGCCAGGGGTCGTCCTCGGGCCGGGATGCCGGTGGGAGGTTCAGGCGCACGAGTCTCTGCCGTGGTGGGCAGGATGGACCGCCACCGGAAGGTGGGTGTCCTGGCACGGGGGGGTCGGCACTGGGTGGCGGACCTGCTCCCTGCCTGGATGGCGGGACGGGTTCGAGCTTCATCGTCGCGAGCCGGAACCGGCGGTGTTGCCGTGGGGTCCGCGCCGGGTCGATGTGGCGCGGCGGAATGAACTCCGGCAATCCGGTGGCGGGGTGGATCTGGGCCTGCCATTGGGATTCGGCGGATTGGCAGGGGTCGGGTTCGACGAGCCTGTGGTGGTGGGGGCACAGCAAGACGCAGTTGGCCAGGGAGGTGTCACCGCCGGCCCACCACGGCTGGATGTGGTGGGCTTCGCAGGCCGCAGGAGCGGTGGTGCAGTGCGGGAAGGCGCATCCCTGGTCTCGTTGGGTCAAGGCGGCCCGCAACGACTTGGGGACGGTGCGCTCCTGCCTGCCGATATCCAGGGGTTGGCTGTGGCTGCCCAGAACCATGGGGATAATCCGGGCGTCGCAGGCCATCCGGCGGGCTTCGGCGGCAGTCAGACGCTCTGTGTCACCACGCCCCACCAGGCCTGCCGCACCAAGACCGCTGGTCAGGGTGTCCAGGGTGAGGGTGACCACCACCTGGGGGCGGTCCTTGCCATGGTTGGGCAACGTGCCGGCGCTGGCGGCCATCTGGGTCAGCAGCACCAGCGCATCGGCACGGCGGGCGTCGCGGGAGGGCGCCACATCCCGATCCAGGTACGACGATGCCGGCGGCATCAAGGCATCCAGCTGGGCCTCCAGCAGCGCCGCATCAGCTACCGGGAGTTGACCGAAGATCCGCATGGAGCCGTGGAAGTCCGGCTTCAGCCGGAGACTACGCGCCGCGTTGGCGCGGCGTTCTTCCTTGGCCAGCCGGACGGCTTCGATCTCGTCGGCGGCATCCGGGTGGATGATTTCGACCATCCGGGCCGCCAGGATTCGCAACTCGTGCGGTCCGAGGACGTCGGCTTCGGCCAGTAACCGGATCTGGCATTCTTCCAACTCGGCCGCGCCCAAAGGGCTTGGCAGTTTCCGCAACCCCGCCACCATGGCCTCGGCTTGGGCCAACGAAACCCTGCCGTCGCACACGGCCTGCTGGATCAATCCGTAGTGCTGGGCCAGATGCCCTGCCAGGCGCAAGTCCGCCGACGCTCGCTGCGTGGTGCGCCGCGGTGAAGTCCGTTCCCGGTCGAGAGCTTCATAGGCCCCCACCGCATGGGCCTCCTGCAGCAACCGCATCCGCAGCCCCGCCAACTGGGCTTGGGTCTCGGCGACGAACTCCAAGACCTCTCCCAACCGTTCCTCCCGGACCTCGGCTTCCAGGATGTGCGCAGATTCCCAGGCGACAGCCAACAACTGCTGCCCCAACTCGCGCATCTCCTCGCTCATGTGTTCCATTATCCCTGCGGCCACTGACAAAAACAGAGCGCGCCTTGGGACACCTGGGATATGCGTCGAGAGCCGTGGTGATTCTTCGCAACTGCGCGCCTCCCCGGAGCACTCATCCTCCGTCCTCGGGTCGGGCGGGGACAGCTCTGTTCGGAGGACTGATCCGGGTATCGAACTTGGTGCTCGCCAGCCGTCGTTCTGTGAGCGTGACGATGTCGAGCACATCGTGGGCTTGGTAGTATCGCACGCCACGCCGCTCGCGGGCTTGGAGAATGTCTGCAGCTGTCAGTTCGGCCAGGGCTCGGTCGGCCGCAACGTGCGAGACGCGGTGGATGCGTTGCACCGTCGCGCTCGTGAGGAGTGGTGTGGCAGGCAAGGCGCGCATGATGAGAGCCGTCGCTGAGTCGCTGCGGAGGCCGCGCACCTTGCCTTCGCGGTGACGTGCCGCTTCGAGCCGTTCCTCCCAGTCGACGCGCAACTCCGCCAGCTCCGTAGCCAGTCGACCGGCCTGCTCGCTGGCGATGAGAACAGCTGAGGCGAACACCCGGAGCCAGGCCGCGTGGGCAGCACGGGAGCCAGTCGTCCCTACTGGTTGGTCGTGTCGGAACACCGTCAGGCCGGCGACGTATTCCTCACGCAGAGTCGACAGGACCAGACTCACCGGCAGAATCGCCTCGGTGGCGAGTCCTCGTCGAGTCAACACCGTGTGGATGAGCGCCCGCCCCACTCGCCCATTGCCGTCGGTGAAGGGGTGGATGGTCTCGAACTGGGCGTGGGCAAGCCCGGCCTGGACGATGGGGGCATGCCCACTGCTGTTGAGGTAGTCGACGAGGTCGTCCATGAGTGCCGGGACTCGGTCTGGCATGGGCGGCACGAAATCGGCATCCAGCGGCTGGTGGTTGGAGCCGCCGATCCAGTTCTGGACTGTGCGCAGGCCGTGGTGTTGCTTCTCGTCGGGCAAGAGCGCGGCGTGCAGTGCCGTCAGGTGTTCGACGGTCACCCGAGGCGCCTCCACCAGGACCGTCCTGGCTTCGTGCAGCACCGTCATGTTGTTCGCCACCGACTGGGCTTGGGCGGATACATCAGGGACGGTCTCCTTTGCGCCCAGTTCCGCCAGCGCCACCTGTCGCACCGACGGCGCGATGCCTTCGATCCGCGACGAAGCAATGGCTTCCGACCGCAGCAAGAAGCGGGCTATGCCCGCCAGGTCGTGTGCGTCCCCTTCCAGCCCACGCACCGCCTGCTCCGCTCTGCCCACCAGTTCGTCGACCTCCGGGGACAGGAGTAGAGGGGTTGACATGAGCATGTCGGGAACGTGGGGCCGGTAGACACCCGAACGCCGTTCGCGACGGGGTACGCCGGACTCGATCGATGGCACCCAAGTCACTTCGTCCGACGTAGCCATGTTCCTGCTTTCATTACCGGGAACCACTCTAACCGTAAGGATAGACATCTAAGGTTACGAAGACCGGGAGGACGCGTAAGACTAGTACGTTTGATGTCAGCTTCGAGGAGTAGCGCTCAGGGCGTCGTCCGTCGGGTGGACTACCCCGCCGAATGGCCCGACAGGGCCTCCGCGACAGCCCCGAGCGCGTCGTCGAGGGAGGGGACGTGCGGATACCAGAAGCGTTCCCACTCCAGCGAGACCGGCCCGGCGTAGCCACCGTCAGCCAGAAGATCCAGGAACTGGGTCAGCGGCACGGTTCCGTCGCCCTGGAGGACGGGCGTGGTGTCCCCGGGGTGAGCCACATCCTTGACCTGCACGTATCCCCTGCCGTCGACGATGTAGTGCATCAATGCAGCCGCAGTGTCGGGCAATGCCTCCCCCACGCGCCACGGATGGAGCACGTCCCAGATGGCGCCCACCGGATGGCCGGGGGAGACCTCATCCAGCCGACGCAGGAGCCGGGCGACGTCCTCGCCCCGGGGATGCGAGTCGTGGGTCTCCAGGAC
>CAZPSO010000038.1:0-9002 GCA_964588895.1 uncultured Tessaracoccus sp. | reverse complement strand
CCGGCAGACTCGAAGCGCTCCCGCACCGCTGAGCGCTCGTCATCGTCCAGACCGGTGTGCACGAAAGCGCCCTCGGCCGACCGCAACTCGGCAGCGCCCAAGCCATGGCGCCGCAATATCGCCACCGTGGTGTCGAGGTCCTCCTCCACCACGCCCAGCGTCGATGCCGCCAGTTCCCAGTTGCGCTTGCCACCCATGGTTCCTCCGTCGTCCGGGATTGTCTTTAGAGATCACAATGGTCGTGAGCGGTGCCCTGTGCTGAACACCGCCCACGACCATCTTGTCATCCCTTCACGCAGAGCACCGTCTGGAGGCGTGCCACCACGTCCACCAGGTCACGCTGGGCCGCGATGACCTCGTTGATGTCCTTGTAGGCGGCCGGGATCTCGTCGACGACCCCGGCGTCCTTGCGACATTCGACGCCCTCGGTCTGGGCGACGAGGTCCGCCGCCGTGTACTGCCGCCGGGCGGCGTTGCGAGACATCCGACGCCCGGCTCCGTGGGAAGCCGATTCGTACGACGCGGGATTGCCCAGCCCGCGCACGATGTAGGAACCGGTGCCCATGGACCCGGGGATGATGCCGAGATCGTCCTTGCCGGCACGGATGGCCCCCTTGCGGGTGACGATGAGTTCGGTGTCGTCATAGGTCTCCACCGCAACGTAGTTGTGGTGGCACTTGATCGGATCCTCGAAACCGATGCCGTCGATCCGGTGCTTCAACTCGTCGCACACGGCCTGCAGCATCACGTCGCGGTTCAGCAGGGCGTACGCCTGCGCCCACCACAGGTCGGCCAGGTAGGCGTCCATCTGTGGTGTGCCGGACAGGAACACCGACAGGTCCTTGTCGACCAGGCCCTGGTTGTGTGTCAGCGCCTGGGCGACGCCCATGTGCACCTGCGCCAGCTGGTTGCCCGTCCCCCGGGAGCCGGAGTGCAGGGTCACCCAGACGCGGTCGTCGTCGCCGACACAGAGCTCGATGAAGTGATTCCCGCCACCCAGTGTCCCCACCTGGTTCACCGCCTTGCGCTGCGCCTTCGACGTGCGTGCCGACCTGGTGATCTCCCCGGCACGCAGGCCCCCGAAACCATCCATTTGCTCCCTGAATCGCGCCGCCAAACCGGGGTGCTTGGCGAGGGTGCGCGGTTCCTCGGGGTGCGACGAGAACCCGACGGGCACCGCCCGTTCGATGCCGGAGCGGATGGGCTTGAGGTCGTCCGGAAGCTGGTCTGCGCGCAGCGTGGTGCGAACCGCGGTCATGCCGCAGCCGATGTCGACGCCCACTGCCGCAGGCGCCACCGCCTGCTCCATGGCGATGACGGAGCCGACGGTTGCGCCGAGCCCGTAGTGGACGTCGGGCATCACCCGGACCCCATGGGTCCATGGCAGGTCGGCCACGTTGCGCAGCTGCTGGCGGGCGGCCTCTTCGATACCGGCCTCTTCGGCCCACATCAGGGTGTTGTCGGTGCCTGAGAGGGGCACCGGGTAGACGGACATGGATTTGCCTTTCTGGTGGTTGGTCACAGAAGGACACCAGACCGCTCCCGTTGCGGGGCAGGAAGGGGAAGAGTCGAGGGAGAGGTCAGTGTCGTCGGATTCAGAGCTGGCGCTCGTCGGCCGAGGGTCGCTGGGCCAAGGGCAGCATGAACATCGCCTTCGGGGCGAATGCTGCAGCCATGATGCGGACCTCTCCTGTTGCCCGCGGAAGCGGGCTGGACGCCGTCGTGACGTCCACCTCCAAGGATGGCATGCGTGCACCTGCAACACAATCCCCGGATCGCGAAGGGAAAGACACCTCCGACTGACAGACTTGGCCGCAGCCGAAGGATGGGAGAGTGCGAATGACCAGGACCCGGATCCGTCCCACGCGGAGGGCATTGCACGTGGTCTCGGACCTCGTGCTGCTGGGATGGGTGATGGCCTGGGCGCTGGTGGCATGGACGATCAAGAGGGTGATCGAAGCCCTTGCCGGACCGGCAGATGAGATCGGGGAAACCACCGACGCACTGGCGGCGCGCTTCGACGACGCCGTGGACCGGATCTCCGAAGTGGCGCTGGTGGGCGAAGAACTAGCAGCACCACTGCGTCCGATCGCCGGCACGCTCCGGGACATCTCCGAACAGGCGGCCAGTCAAGTGGAAACCGTCCACAGCATCGCGTGGCTGCTGTTCTTCGTGGTGTGGCTCATCCCCTCCTTGTCAGTGGCCCTGCTTTACCTTCCGCCGCGAATCCGGCGGGCACGCGAATCGGCGCAGGCACGTCGGTTCATCGACGAACGTGCCGATCTGGACCTGTTCGCCCTGCGCGCCATGGCCAAGGCCCCCATGTCGCAACTGGCGCAGATCAGTGCCGACCCCGTCGCGGCGTGGCGGACGGGTGACAAGCAGGTCATCGACCAACTGGCCGACCTGGAGCTCAGACGCGTGGGCATCGGCGTGCTGAAGGAACCAACTCCCCGGCCCTGACCGCCCCCGACGGTCGCCATGAAGTCCGACCCTTCGCCACCCGCAGATGTGAGCCCGTCACAGGGCAGGAACCCGTCCCGCGTGCCCCGGATTTCCCCAAGGC
Organism: uncultured Tessaracoccus sp.; assembly: GCA_964588895.1. Classification (GTDB taxonomy): domain Bacteria; phylum Actinomycetota; class Actinomycetes; order Propionibacteriales; family Propionibacteriaceae; genus Arachnia. The sequence continues at coordinate 6,436 of CAZPSO010000038.1, read as the reverse complement.
TCTTCCCGGGTGTTTGAATGGACGGTGGCCCTCGTAAGGAGGAGACATGCGCCAGATCCTTCGCATCCTGACCGGCACCCGCGAGCTGTGGCCGCTGTACGTGGGCATCGTGGTCACGTCCATCGCCTCTGCTGTCACCGCACTGCTGGCCCCGTTCATCATCGCCGACGCCACGGAGCGGGTGGTGGAAATGGCCGCGGGAGGCGCGGGCGAGGTGGAGACTCTGATCTGGCTTGCTCTCGCCTTGCTGGGCGTGATGCTCAGCAGCACCCTGATCAGCAACATCGGTGGGTTCTGGGGTGACCTGATGAGTGTGAGGCTCCGGGTGGTCCTCTCGCAGCGGTACTATCACAAGCTCATGCGCCTGCCCCAGCGCTACTACGACTCGGAACTCACCGGCACGGTGATCTCCCGGCTGAATCGATCGATCACGTCGATCACCGATTTCCTGAAGATGTTCGCCAACGGGTTCTTCACGATGCTCATCACGGTGGTGGCCGTGCTGGTCATCGCCGCCCTCCACTCGCCGTGGCTCGCCATCCTGCTGGTGGTGATCTACCCCACGTTCGTGTTCCTCACCGCCCTGACCTCGAAGAAGTGGCAGCGGTGGGAGCGGCTGAACAACACGAACTACGACATCGCCAACGGTCGCTTCGCCGAAGTGGTGGGCCAGATGCGCGTCGTGAAGTCGTTCGTGGCCGAGAAACGCGAGCTGGCAGCCTTCGGGCGCCTCTACGACGAGACAGTGACCATCACGAGGCAGCAATCGTCGTTCTGGCACCGCATGGACGTGGCCCGACGCGCGGCGCTCGACTTGGTCTTCTTCGTCATCTACGCCATCATCTTCGTGCAGACCGCCCAGGGAATCTTCAGCATCGGCTCGATGATTCTGCTGATCCAGTTGGTGAACCTGGCCAAGCAGCCCGTTACGTCGATGAGTTGGCTGGTGGACAGCACGCAGCGTGCCATCACCGGCAGCAACGAATACTTCAGGGTGATGGAGCAGTCCGACGAGCCCAACAATCCTTTGGAAGCGCAACCCACGGCCCATGTGGCATGGGACGACGCCGATCCCGTGATCCGGTTCGACGACGTCAGCTTCGGCTACGACACTCACAACCTGGTCCTGAAGGACATCAACCTGGCGGTCAATCGTGGGGAACGGATCGCGCTGGTGGGCGAATCCGGCGGCGGCAAGACCACCATGGTCAACCTCCTGATGAAACTCTACGAACCAACCAAGGGAACGTTGACGATCAACGGGCAGTCGGTCACCGACGTGCCCACGGTGGCGCTGCGTCGCGAGATCGGCTGCGTCTTCCAGGACGCCAACCTGTTCTCCGGCACGGTCCGAGACAACCTCACCTACGGCCGGCCCGACGCCAGCGACGAGGACCTCGCCCTGGCGGCCCGACGCGCCAACGCCCTGCAGTTCATCGAACGGCTTCCCGCGGGATTCGACACCGAGATCGGCGAGCGGGGCATCAAGCTCTCGGGCGGGCAGAAACAACGGGTATCCGTGGCCAGGGCCATGCTCAAGGATGCGCCCATCCTGGTCCTGGACGAAGCCACGTCGTCGCTCGACACCAAGGCGGAGCGCCAGGTGCAAGCAGGGCTCGATGAACTGATGGAGGGCCGCACGTCGGTGATCATCGCCCACCGGCTCTCAACCATCTCCACGGTGGACCGCATCGTGACGCTCCGCGATGGCCAGATCGATGAGGTCGGGACTCCCGAGGAATTGTCCACTTCCGGCGGCATCTACAGTGAACTCCTGGAACTGCAGCACTCCACGAGCAGGGAGGACCGCAAGCGACTCCTGAGCTACGACATCGTGTCGTGAGGAGCGACGTCGGTGGAGTGACCGAACTCGCGGACCAGTGGGTCTGTGACACCGGGATGAGAACTCTCTCAGATTCAACTCACCTGCTCCTCACACCTGACCGGTGGAGTATCGGACAGGGAGCCCCTGTGCCGACAACGCTTGGGGTTCCACGCCACCTGCCGGATGCCTCGGCGCGGCGTTCGAACCTCCGGGCTACCGGTCTTCGGAAGGAGCCGGAGATGTGGCCCTTCCCGCCGAACGGGCCGATGCCAGCCCACGGCACCAACTGAATGAGAGAATGAGAAATGCCACGAGAGCATCGTCAACCACAAGTGACCATTGGCCAGCGGATCACGCTGGCCATGATCCTGTTGGTGACAATCGTGTTCGCCGTCGCCGGGACCATCGTCTTCCTGGTGGAGCAACGCTCCATCCAGCTCGATGTACGGGCCGAGCTGCGCCGCTCTGCTGACGAACTCTCCGTGCTGGCCCTGGAGGGTGTGGACCCGAACACCGGATTACCCTTCGAAACCCCGTCCGCCCTGATGGAGACGTTCCTGTCCCGCACGGTCCTCGGGCCCGCCGAGGGCGAACTGGGGATCGTCAACGGCAGCATCACCTGGGTGGCAACTGACGATGTGCAACTGCGCCCTGAACAGGACACTCAACTCATGGATGCCCTGTTGCCCCTGACCACCGGTGACCGGGTGTACATCGACACCATCCGCACGGACATGACGCGCTATGAGTACCTGGTGGCACCGGTGCACTTCCCGGGGAGCTCGGGCGCATTGATCCACGTGTTCGACATGCACACCTACGAGAAGCAGTGGCGCGACACCATCCTGATCTTCGTGGTGGTGGCGGTGGGCTCACTGGCCGTCACCTCCCTCTTGTCGCTCCTGTTGGTCCGACACCTGTTGCAACCCGTGGAAGAGCTGCGCACCGCTGCCGAGAGCATCGACGAGCGCGACCTCAGCGCCAGGGTCCCCGTCCGCGGGCGAGATGATCTCACCCGGTTGTCGGCGAGCATCAACCACATGCTCGATCGTGTGCAGAAGTCGGTGGAGGGCCAGCAGAAGCTGCTCGATGACGTGGGGCATGAGCTGCGCACGCCCATCACCATCGTCCGCGGTCACCTGGAACTGCTGGACCCCAGCGACCCTGAGGACGTCTCCATGACCCGCGACCTCGCGATTGATGAACTGGACCGCATGGGAGCATTGGTGGAAAGCCTGATCACGCTGGCCAAGGCACGGGAGAGCGACTTCATCCAGGCCGAGTGGTTTTCCCTGGGCTCCCTGACCGATCAGACGTTCGAGAAGGCCCGTGCCCTGGGGGACCGGTCCTGGCGGTTGGAACGGATCGTCTCCACCGACGCGTGGCTGGATCCGCAACGCATCACCCAAGCCTGGCTCCAACTGGCTGCCAACGCCGTGAAGTACTCCTCCGACGGCAGCGTCATCACCCTGGGCTCCGAACTGATCCGCGGCGAAGTACGCTTGTGGGTCAGGGACCAGGGAGTCGGCATCGCCGAGGACCAGCTCGACGTGGTCCGTGAAAGGTTCGGGCGGGCCAAGGGAACCGAGCGAGTCGAGGGTGCAGGCCTCGGACTCAACATCGTCGATACCATCGTGTCCGCCCACACCGGGCGGCTCGAAATCGAGTCCGAAGCGGGGGTCGGCTCCACCTTCACCATCGTGCTGCCGCTGTCGCCCACCGAAGAAGGAGAGGACGAATGAGCACCATCCTGATCATCGAGGACGAGCCCCGCATCGCCGCGTTCGTGGCCAAGGGCCTCAAGGCGGCAGGTTTCACCACCCACCAGACGGACTCTGGCGCGGAGGGTGCCACGCTGGCCGTCCATGGCAATTTCGATCTGGTGATACTCGATCTGGGATTGCCGGACATCGACGGCCTCGAGGTGCTCGAGCGAATTCGCGGTCAGGGCGTCGACGTGCCCGTTGTCATGCTGACGGCACGGACCTCCATCGAGGACCGCCTGGCGGGCCTCGAGAACGGGGCCGACGACTACATGAGCAAACCATTCAGCTTCGAGGAACTCCTGGCACGCGTGCGGCTGCGCCTCCGGCGCGAGGCGAGTCTGGACGCGTCGGGCACCACACTGGCCCATGGCGGGCTGGAACTGGATCTGCGCAGCCGGAAGGCAACGGTGGACGGCAGGGAGGTGGACCTCTCGGCTCGGGAGTTCACCCTGGCCGAGACGTTCTTGCGCAACGCCGGCCAGGTACTCACCCGTGAGCAACTGTTGAGCAACGTGTGGGGTTATGACTTCGACCCCGGATCGAACGTGGTGGACGTCTACGTCCGCTACCTGCGCACCAAACTGGGCCGGGACCGGATCGAGACGATCCGCGGCATGGGTTACCGCCTCAACTGATTCCCCTTCAACAGCCCAGGCTCCTCGACGACCAGCCCGGGGTCCGATTCACGCTCAACGACCAGCCCGGGGTCCGATTCACACGCTCGACCTGACCCAGTTCTCTCCATGGGTCGCCACACCGGTTGGAGATGGCGACGCCATCGAAGATCAAGCGAACTCAGTCATCATCGTCGTCGTCATCATCATCGTCGTCGTCATCATCATCGTCGTCATCATCATCGTCGTCATCGTCGTCATCATCATCGTCGTCGTCGTCCCAGTCCACCCGCCGTGGCTGCGACTTGTCGACGGTGGCGGGCGCCTGAGGCCTCTGCTCCACCCGGGCGGGTGGCGGCGGAGCGGCCTCGGTGGTGGGGGCCGGCGCAGGCGGAGCGGCCTCCGTGGACGGGGCCGGCGGCGGGGGCTCCACGCTCTTGGTGGGATTGGGGGCGGTTTCGGCATGAGCCGCCACCGAGGGGGCGGGTTGGGCGGAGGCCTCCGGCGACGGTGACCCCAGCGGTGCGCCGGGCTCCCCCGACCTGGACCCGACGATGATCGCGCCATCTCCCGAGCCCCCGGCGGAGCTGCCCGGCGGCAGCGCCAGAGCAACCAGCAGCCCGCCCATCACCACCACTACAGCCACGATCGCTAGCGCCAGGACGGCTGGCCGTGTCTTGTCCCCCATGCGTTTCCTGTTCACGTTTCCTATTACACCCACCAGAGATGAGCGATGCGCGAGACGATCATGAGAAACCTCTCATCAATGCGCCGCACGAATCCCTTTCCCCCGCGGCCCACGGCTAGGGTGACTCCATGACCCAGCAGGAGCCCGAAGACCCGGCAGTCGCCCTCGCCCAGGCCCTTTTCCAAGCATGCCGCGACGGTCACACCCAAGCCGTGACCAACGTTGTTGATCAAGGCGCCCCTCTGGACATGCAGGACGCGGAGGGCAACACCATGGTCATGCTCGCTGCCTACCACGGCCACACCGAGCTGGTGCGCGCCCTGGCCGAACGTGGCGCCGACGTCAACCTGGTCAACGACCGGGGCCAAACCCCCTTGGCGGGTGCGGTCTTCAAGGGCGACGCCGATGTCTCGCGCGCCCTGCTCGACGCCGGGGCCGACCCCGACCTCGGCACCCCCAGCGCCCGGGACACGGCCACCATGTTCAACCGCGACCTGGACTTCGACGAAAGAACCGGCGACCCGTCGCAGTGACGGGCCGCCAGCCCTTTGCCGGTCAGGACTCCTTCAACACCGACTTGGCAGCTGCGAACCGTGCGATCGGGACCCGGAACGGAGAGCAGGACACGTAGTCCAGACCCGCGTTGTGGAAGAACTCGATGGAGTCGGGATCACCACCGTGTTCGCCACAGACACCGTTCTTCAGCCCGGGCTTGGCCTGGCGCCCCCGCTCCACACCCATCGTGACCAACTGGCCCACTCCGTCGATATCGAGAGACTCGAACGGGTTGCGGGGCAACACGTGGTCCATGACGTAGTTGGTGAGGAAGCCGTTCTCGGCGTCGTCCCGGGAGATTCCGATGGCGGTTTGGGTCAGGTCGTTGGTGCCGAAGCTGAAGAAGTCGGCGTGCTCGGCGATCCGGTCAGCCAACAGGGCAGCCCGCGGCAGCTCAATCATGGTTCCCACCGTGTAGTCGAGCGTGGCTCCGGCCTCGTCCAGTTCCTCCTGGGCCGCCTTGACCACGATCGCGCGCTGGGTCTCGAGCTCCTTGGCCAGCGCCACCAGCGGGATCATGATTTCGACGCCCACCGTCTCCCCCTCACGTTCGAGCACCGCCAGGGCCGCGCGGATGATGGCGCGGGTCTGCATCTCCGGGATCTCCGGGTATAGCATCGCCAAACGGCAGCCGCGGGTTCCGAGCATGGGGTTCAACTCGTGGAGCCGCTTGACCTGGGCCAGCGTTTCCTTCGCCTCGACCAACTTCTGGGGATCCCCACCGGACAGTTCCAGTTCCTGAACCTTGAGCGACTGCTCCACCAGGTTGGGGAGGAACTCGTGCAGCGGGGGGTCCAGCAGGCGCACCGTCACTGGCAGCCCCTTCATGGCAGTGAAGATGGACTCAAAGTCCTTCTGCTGCATTGGCAGGATCTCCTCAAGCGCCTCCGTTCGCTGCGCCGGCGTTTCGGCGAGGATCATCTTGCGAACGGCCGGGAGCCGATCGGCCGCCATGAACATGTGTTCCGTGCGGCACAGGCCGATGCCC
>CAZPSO010000037.1:1307-14887 GCA_964588895.1 uncultured Tessaracoccus sp. | reverse complement strand
GGACTGCAGCAGGTTGGCCATGGAAGCCACCTGCGTCAACGGCTGGGTGAACTGGCGCGAGTACTGGATGAAGGCCTGCACGTCGCCGATGTTCATCTGGCCCGTCGCCACCCGCAGGCCGCCGATGACCGCGATGATCACGTAGTTGATGTTGCCCACCAGGAACATGATGGGCATGATCAGTCCGGAGATGAACTGGGCGCCGAAGCCGGCCTGGAACAGTTCTTCGTTGCGGCGGTCGAACTCTGCCTGGACCTCCCGGTGGCGCCCGAAGACCTTGACCAGCGAGTGGCCGGTGAAGGCCTCCTCGATGTGGGCATTGAGTTCGCCCGTGGATTTCCAGTTCTGGGCGAACAGCTTCTGGGCCCGCTTGCCGATGACGCCCACCACCACCATGCCGATGGGCACGCTGACCAGTGCCACCAGCGCCAGCGTGGGAGAGATCCAGAACATCATCACCAGCACGCCGATCACCATCAGCAGCGCATTGAGCAACTGTGACATGGTCTGTTGCAGCGTCTGCGAGACGTTGTCGATGTCGTTGGTCACGCGACTCAGGAGTTCGCCGCGGGGCTGCTTGTCGAAGTAGCTCAGGGGTAGACGATCGATCTTCGCGGAAACCGCTTGGCGCATGCGGTAGATGGTTCGCTGGACTGCGCCGTTGAGCACCCAGCCCTGCAGGTATTGCATCAGCCCGGCCAGGACGTAGAGCACCATGACGATGGTCAGGATGATGCCGATGGTGCGGAAGTCGAAAGCCTGGCCAGGGGTGAAGTCCAGGTTGCGCAGCATGTCGGCGAAGTTGGTCTCGCCGGCCGCCTCGGCCGCGGCGATCGCCTGCTCCTTGGTCAGGCCGGCCGGCAGTTGCTGGGCGATGTAGCCGGCCAACAGGTAGTCGGTGGCCCTGCCCAGGATCCGGGGGCCGACAGCGATCATCAGGGTGGACAGCACACCCAGGATCACCGCGGTCAGCATGCCGGCGCGCTCGGGCTTGATGGCGCTCAGGAGACGCCGGGTGGAGCCCCAGAAATTGGCTGCCTTCTCCCCGGTACCCCCGACGGGGCCATGACCGGGCCCGCCGCCGCGAGGGGGGCCGTGCTGGGGGCGCTCGTTGGCCTTGACGGGTCGTTGCTCGCTCATGCTGCCTCCTCCACGCTCAGCTGGGAGTCGACGATCTCCTGGTATGTGGGAGACGTCTTCAGGAGTTCGTCGTGGGTGCCGCGTGCGACGATTTCGCCGTGCTCCAGCACGAGGATCTCGTCCGCGGAGCGGATGGTGGAGACGCGTTGCCCCACCACCAGCACCGCCTTGTCACGCAGCATCGGTGTCAGGGCCAGACGAAGGCGGGCGTCGGTGGCGACGTCCAGGGCGGAGAAGGAGTCATCGAACACGTAGATCTCCGCGTCCTTGACCAACGCCCGGGCGATGGCAAGCCGCTGGCGTTGGCCGCCCGAGACGTTGGTGCCGCCCTGGGCGATCGGGCTCTCGAGCTGCTCCTCGCGGTCGCGGACGAAGTCGTCCGCCTGGGCAATGCGCAGCGCTTCCCAGATCTCGGCGTCGGTGGCCTCCGGCTTGCCGTAGCGCAGGTTGCTGGCCACGGTTCCGCTGAACAGGTACGGCTTCTGTGGCACCAGTCCCACTCGCGCCCACAATTGGTCGGGATCCATCTGGCGCACGTCCACCCCGTCGACGACGACGCGCCCGCCGGTGGCATCGAACAGGCGCGGGATCAGGCCCACCAGGGTGGACTTTCCGGCTCCGGTGGAACCGATGATGGCGGTGGTGCGGCCCGGCTCCAGCTTGAGGTTCAGGTTCTTCAGCACGGGTTCCTCAGCGCCCGGGTAGGAGAAGGAGACGTCCTCGAAGCGAACCTGCCCGCGCGCGGTGGGCTCGTCGGCCGGCACGTCGGGCAGCACCACGGAGGACTCGGTGTCCAGCACGTCCATGATGCGGTCGGCGCACACCGCTGCACGGGGGGCCATGACCAGCAGCATGGTGGTCATCATCACCGAGATCAGGATCTGCATCAGGTAGGTGATGAATGCGGTGAGTTGGCCGATCTGGATGTCGCCGGAGGCCACCCTCAGGCCTCCGAACCACATCACCCCGACCGTGCCGACGTTCATCACCAGGCCCATCAGGGGGAACAGGACGGCCATCAGGCGGCCCACCTTGGTGGTGGTGTCGACGAGTTCGGCGTTGGTCTTCTCGAAGCGGGCGGCCTCGTGGTCCTCGCGCACGAAGGCCCTCACGACGCGGATGCCGGTGATCTGCTCGCGCAGCACCCGGTTGAGGTTGTCGATCCGTTTCTGCATCTTCTCGAACAGTGGGCCCATGAACATCAGCAGGATGCCGATACCGACACCCAGGATCGCGACGGTGACCGCGATGATCCAGCTGAGCCCGGGGTCCTCCCGCAGGGCGAAGAAGACCCCACCCGCCATGGTGATGGGGGCGCCGACCAGCATGATGCATGTCATCAGCACCAGCATCTGGACCTGCTGGACATCGTTGGTGTTGCGGGTGATCAGGGATGGCGCGCCGAACTGGTTCAGCTCCCGGGCGGAGAACGACAGGACCCGGTCGAAGATGGCTCCCCGGATGTCGCGACCCATCGACATCGCGGCCTTGGCGCCGAAGTAGACGGCGGCGATCTGGCCGGCAGCCTGCACGAGGGAGAGGACCAGCATCACGCTGCCGGTGCGCCAGATGAAGTCCGTATCGCCCACGACGACCCCCTGGTCGATGATGCGGGCGTTCAGCGTGGGCAGGTACAGGGTCATGATGGTCACCAGCGTCTGCAGGATGACCACCATGATGAGCAGGCCCCAGTAGGGGCGGATGAATCGGTTGATGAGAACTGCGAGACGCTTGATCATGCGTTGTCCTTTGCGGCGCCGTGGAGCGCGAAGTGGGTCAGGGTCTCGATGTTGAGGTCACGGGGTTCCAGGTGGTTGCCGTGGCCGTGGGCCACGGTCATGACGAGCTGCACGTAAGTTTCCGGGGGTACCACGAGTTCGTCGGCATGACAGCGGAACTGCCCCTCCAGGGCGTCGCGCAGCAGTTCGATGCGTTCGATGATCTGCTGCCTCAGGGCGGTGCCGCTCTGGTCGTGCGGAGTGAAGTGCACCGCCGCGAACATGGACCTGGCCGCCCGATAGTCATCCGCGATCAGCTCGATGGTGGTGCGGGTCCGCGACTCGAGGGTCTCCCCGAAGTCAGTGGCGGCCAACGTCGCGCGGAAGCGGTCGGTGGAGAAGTAGTCCGAGATGGTGGCGGCCAGCAATTCCTGGAGGGAGCCGAAGGCCCGGAACAGGGTTCCCTCGGCCACGCCCGCGGCCTCGGCGATCTGACGCGTGGTGATGCCAGCTCCGAGCTCCTGCAGGAGGGGGAGGGTGGCCTCGATGATGGAGGCGCGCCGCTGGGCCGGCGGCATGGGTCTGGCTCTGGACACCGGGAAAGCATAGCAATGAGTGAGCGCTCACTCAACAAGCATTGCCAGCCCGGGGGCCCGCACAGCAGACACTCACCCCCTGGTGCCAGACTGCGTCCCCCGCATGCCGAAGTCGTAGTGGCCGGGCAAGGGCTCGTCGGTGCCGAGCAACGCCTGGTACGCATGCCACAACTCGTCGAGCCCCATCTCGCCCTCGCGCAGGTCGGGGAGCGAAAGGGGACGGTGCAGGTACTCGCCAGCCGCCTCGGCCTCGCCCAGCGCAACGTGGGCCCGGGTGGCCAGGTAGTCGAGGCGTGCCCTGCTCATCGGCGCAGCGTGGATCAGCTGGAGGGCCTCGGCAGGGCGATCGGCCGCCAGCAGCGCGGTGGCAGCTTCCACGGCGATGCGTGGCCGCGTCCGGTCGAGTTCGTGCGCAGCCAGGAGGTGCTCCGCGCGCTCGTGGGCATCGCTGGCGGTCAGCCCGAGGGCGCGGTGGGCGTCCGGGGTGGGGTGGGCCGTGGCGGAGGCAGCCCACAGTTGCTGGGCGCGGGCGAGGTCTCCCTGCGCAAGCGAGACGTGGCCGAGGAGCAAGGACCGGAGCCACCCGTCCGCGGCGGTTTCCAGAGCCTGCATCCACTCGGGGTGGACCTGCGCGCTGCGCTGCAGGCGTGCATCGAGGGTGCCGTTGCGTCGCAGAGCCAGCCAGGCACGCTGCTCATCGCCCAGGGCGGACTCGTCGAAGGGGGTCGACGGGTCAGGCTGGCGGTGTCCGGCGGCCACTTCGAGTGAGCCCCAGGGGTCGCTTCCGCTGACCTGCCGCGCAGGGACGGTGGCCAGTGCGGTGAGGTGTTCGTGGGCCTGGTCCAGCCCTGTAACGTCGACGCTCGCGAGGCGGGCGAGGGCCGCCGCGTCATCCCAGTCGCCGGCGGGATCTTCGATGCGGATGGGCCGGTAGGACTCCGTGAAGCGCCAAGTCTCTCCGGCGGGCAGGCGGAGGTGCTCGAGCTGGGTGGTGGCAAGGCCGGCCTGGATCTCGGTGTAGGCGCCGTCTCCGGAGAGCCACTCCTGCCACCGCCTTCCCCCGGAGGTGTTGCCCCACGTGAACAGCTTGCGCCCCGTCAGCCTTGCTGTTGATGCCTGGCCCAAGCCGACGCCGTCGGCCTCAACGGCCGCGATCCAGGGGTGCGAGGCCTCGTTGATGTAGAAGTAGTCGCCGGCGCCACTGTGACGGTCCGGGTAGCTGACGTCTGCGCCATCACGCAGCGGGACGTCCACCTCGCCCAGTTCGAAGGCATACCCGAAATGGAAGGCGCGTCTGCCATCGAACATGACCCTCGTGTCGTGTGTCTGCGGGACGGCGATGTTGGACCACCAGTAGGTGGCGATGTCGCGGTCGGTGGGGTTGGCCAGGGTGGTGTGCACGTAGAGGGCGTCGGAGGTTTCCGGCAGCCACGCGTCGATCCTCCAGGTCAGACCCGTAAGCCGCTCAAAAGCCCACATCCGCAGGTGGTCGTCGCTGATCACCGAGGCCATCACGGGTTCACAGGTCAGGCCCCAATGCCCTTTCATGCCCAGGTTCCACTCCACGCCACCGGCGAACCAGGCGTTGCGGAGCGCGAGGTTGGCGACGCGAATGCCGTCGGGCTGGTGCAACAGCTCCCGGTCCTGCCGGAGGTCTCGGAGCGTCCAGAGGCGCCCTCCGAGGTCCAGCAGGAAAGTGGCCCGAACCCGTCCGTTCTCCAGCACGGCAACGCGGTGCTCCACCTCTTCCAGATCATGGTCGTAGTCGTCCTGGTAGGTGTAGGGCAGCACCGTTGGAGGCATCGGCAGGTGGTCGGGGCCGATGCCGAGCAGCTCGCCTTCCTCGGCGGTGGGGAGGCGGTTGTGCTCGCCGGCGTCGAGGATGAGCTCGCTCGGTGGACCAAGGTGGGCAGCGGGCAGGACCTGGATGTCGATGAAGGCAGTCATGGGACCAATCGGGCTGTAGTGCGTGAGGTGTCGTGGGAAGTCTAGGGGGCTCGCTGGTGGGTCTCCGCAGCAGGGGACGGATCGTGCGGACCGTCCGGCTGGTCGGGCTAATTGCTCCAAGGGGCGCGCCGCGCAAGGGGCCGTGGGGGCTCCTCGATAGGCTGCCTTCATGAGCCAGCCGCAGTATCCGCAGGGCTTTCCTGCGCCGCAGGGCCCACCGACGGGCGCTGCGGGGCAGGGTGTCCCGCAGCAACATCCCCGCTTCGTTTCCCAACAGCACGTCGTGCCCCAGCAGCAGGGCCCGGCTTTCCCACCCAGTGGACCCGGGTCGGGCCCGCGCCCGGAGCCGGGGTCGCCGTCCAATCCGGCCCCGATACCACCCGAGGCTCAGCGGGACGTGGATCCCCGCAGCCCGCAGTTCCGTCGCTTCGGGTTACCCGTCACCACGCAGGAGAACCTTCCGGGGCTCGGGAGCTCGGAGCACGTCGGGGTCGTGTTCGGCGTGGTGACGAGGCCGCGCAACCTGGCCCACTCGCCCGAGATGAGTTTCATCCTCACCGAAGCGCGGCAGGACGCGATCGCGGCCATGGTGCAGCAGGCCAGGCAGGCCGGTGCCGAGGGGGTGGTGGGCCTCCGCTTCGACGGGGGGCTGGTCTCCGAGTCGGTGGCCGAGATCACGGCCTACGGGACGGCCGTGCGTTTCAGGCGATGAGACGGTTCTGCGGCTCCAGGATGGTCAAACCCACATCGTCTCCTCCGACGTGCCACCGCACGTGGGACAGGTCGGGGACATGCGCGTCGGCCCCCAGGTCGGCAGCGGTCAGCGTGGAGGTGACGCCGATCACCTGGCACCCAGCCGCGCGGGCGGCCTGCACGCCGGCGGGGGCGTCCTCGAAGACGATCACGTCGGCGGGATCGAAGCCGAGCCGGGCGGCCACTTCGAGGTAGGTCTCGGGAGCGGGCTTGCCCTCGGTCACCTGGTCCCGGGAGACGGCGACGTCGGGCATGGCGAGCCCGGCAGCCGCGATCCGGGCGCTCAGGAGTTCCCAGGTGCAGGAGGTGCCGATGCCGTAGCGGTGGCGCGGCAGCACGTCGAATGCATCCGCTGAACCGGGCAGCGCGACGACGCCCTCGGTGTCGATGGTCTCGAGGTGCTCGATGCGCCGGGCAGCTGCTGTTGCGTCGTGGGGCACGAAGTGGTTGGCCAGGGCGCTGTTCGGCATTCCGAGCCAATGGGGAATTTCTCTGATGTCGAGCCCGTATTCCAATGCCCACTTCTCGTAGGAGCGCATCATCGCCACGTGGGAGTCGATCAGAGTGCCGTCGAGGTCGAAGGCGACGGCCTTGAAGGTGAAGTGGGGGCTTACTTCCACAGCGTCATGAACGAGAAGCTGGCGATGATCAGGCCCAGTGCGATGAGCACGTTCCAGTCGCCCAGCACACGCATGAAGCCGATGGAGTTGCCTGCAAGGTTGTAGAGCACCATCCACACGACGCCGAGCAGGCCGAGGGGGATGAACGTCCACGGCACCCAACTGCGGGAGCCGGTCTCGAGCCCCTGGCTCAGGTCACGTTCCTCGCGCTGGTGCTGCAGTTCCGCCTCGCGCCTGCGCTTGAGCTTCTCCTGGGCGTTCTTGCGGACCTTTGATTCAGCCACGACTCGCTCCTCACTTGCTTGGTTTCACTAGGTTAATCGACTGCGACGGATTAATCACGTTGGCGTAGTCTGAGGGCCATGTACGAGCGGAGGGGTCCGGGGCGCGGTTCTGCCCGGACGACCGTTGGTGGACGCGTGGGCACCGTGTTCATCTGCTCCCTGGCGGGTTTCATGATCGTGGTCAGCGCCCTTGCCGCACGGGGCGAGGACCTGCGTGCCGATCGGGCCGCCGACCTCCGCCACACCGTCGCGGCCCAGATCGAACGCAACGAGGAGTTGCGCGCCGAGACCGAGGAGTTGCGCGACCAGATCGACGGGCTTCGCCGGCAGGCGGACCAGCCAGGCGAGGTCTTCCCGCGTCTTCCGGCGGCCGAGTTGGAGGCCTCCACGGCTCCCGTCGCCGGTCCCGCCGTGCGGGTGACGTTGACGGACGCCCCCCTGGACGTGCAGCCCGCGGGCGTCAGCGACGACGCGCTGATCGTGCACCAGCAGGACATCCAGGCGGTGGTCAACGCCCTGTGGGCGGGTGGTGCCGAGGCAATGGCGATCCAGGGCCAGCGGGTGATCTCCACCACGGGTATCAAGTGCGTGGGCAATTCCGTGGTCCTGCACGGCATCCCGTATGCCCCTCCCTACGTGATCGAGGCGATCGGGCCGGTCGGGCAGATGGAGGCGGCGCTGGAGACGTCCACCCACTTGCAGGTCTATTGGCAGTATGTGGAGGCCTACGCGTTGGGCTACGGTCAGGAGCGCGTGGGGGACCTTGAGTTGCCCGGGTTCGTCGGTTCCCTCGGAGTGGACCAGGCGGAGCCGCTCGCCTGACGTCCCGCCCGCCTGGGTGCTGTGGGCGTCGAAGGAGTGTGCCGGGCCGTGGGAGAATGGCCGACGTGGCACGCATCCTGGTGATCGACAACTACGACTCGTTCGTCTACAACATCGTTTCCTATCTGGCGCAGATCGGCGCGGAGGTATCGGTATGGCGCAACGACGATGACCGTTTCGAGGACCCGTCATGGGCCGAGGCGTTCGACGGCGTGCTGCTCAGCCCCGGCCCGGGGGTTCCGGAGAAGGCCGGCGTATGCGTCGAGGTGATCAAGTCGCTGGGCGGACGCAAGCCGATCTTCGGGGTTTGCCTTGGTCTGCAGGCCATGGGTGTGGCGTTGGGTGGCGTGGTGAACGTCGCCCCGGAGCTGATGCACGGCAAGGTCTCGGAGGTGTTCCACGACGGGGTGGGTTGCTTCGCCGGCGTGCCTTCTCCCATCACCACGACGCGGTACCACTCGCTGGCCATCGTGCAGGACACCCTGCCCGAGGACCTCGCGGTCACGGCCCGCACCGGGGACGGCACCATCATGGCGGTCCGCCACAAGAGATGGCCGCTGGAGGCCGTGCAGTTCCACCCCGAGTCGGTGCTGACCGAGTATGGATACCAGATCCTGGCCAACTGGCTGGTCACCTGCGGTGACGCCGAGGCACCCCAGCGCGCCGACGGCCTGAGCCCGTTGGTCGACCTTCGCCACTAACCCGTTAGCCGGGTCATCGACCCTTGTTCTCTCCCTGCGTCGCCACACCGGTTGGGGATGGCGACGCAGGGAGAGAACAGGGCCGTGGTGGTCAGCTGACGAGCTGGCCGATGATGAGCTCCGCGCGCTCCTGGAGGTCCAGGCGCGCCCGGTCGCTCAGCGTGTCGGGCCGCTTCGGGTTTTCCAGGTGCCTCACGAAGCGCTCCAGGGCTTGCGCGGACTGCGCCATCCGCCCCGCATCCAGGTGGTGCTGGGATTGCCGCAGCGCATTGCCCAACTGCTTCGCGATGGGCCCTGCCACCTCACCGGAGTCGATCGCGGCCGACAGGCTGTCGGACAGCTGGACCAGTCCGACCCTGGGATCCACTTGTTCATGATCCAGACGGCGCTCACGCTGGTCGAGGTACAGCGATCGGGGCACCAGGTGCTCGCCCGCTCCGATGAACTCCAGCCAGTCGCGCGGCTCCGTGAACTGACCGCCGGGGTTCTCCACGACGGCGCAGGCGCCCTCTCCGGTGGTGCCGATCACGTAGCCCCAACCGAACTGCTGGCTCACCGCCAGCCGGCCTCGCGTGCAGTTCTCGCCCGAGATGTTCCACATCACGGACTCGGTGCCGCTGTGGGCGTGCGTGCTCGACGTGCGGTACTGCATCTCGAACGTGTCACGGTCCACCGAGACGTTGTCGAACAGGTTGGCCACCCCCAGATGACGGTGGAGTTCCAGCGCATGGGTGGCATCCACCGAGTGGCTGTCGAGGATGACGTTGCCGGTGCCCTGAACGGCCTGCACCAGGTAGTTGTGCCTGCCCTTCTCCGCGTACGAGTCGCGGACCAGGTTGTCGCTTCCCATCACGTGGTAGTGGTAGCCGTTGCCGCCTGCCCCCAGGTACTGGGCATTGCGGAAGTCGGCGTTGGTGACGGTGATGGAGCGCGCGTACCAGATGTAGACGCCGCCAGACAGGACATGGATGTCGTCACTGTTGGCTTCCGGCCGGAAGGAGGCCACATTGTCCACCCAGGAGTCGACGGCGTTGTTGAACGAGACCGCGGCCGCGCCGTGGGCTTGAAAGCCCTGCGTGCCCTCGGTGTTGTGTTCGTTGCCGTCGACGTGGGGCAGATCACTTTGACGCATGCCGATGGCGAGGTCAGCCACGCCACTGCCGATGGTTGGCTGGTGATGGTGGTGCAGCCTCAGTCCGTCGCGCAGCAGCATCCGGTAGCGCGTGGGGATGTCGATCTCCACCGTGCCCGCCTCGGTATCCACAGCAGTGATCTGGCGGTGGTAGACCAGGGCCCTGAACGTGGTGGGGAACCACTGCTGGCCCGGCAGGACCGGGTGCTCGTCCAGCCATTCCTGCGTGGTGTCGGCCTTGAGGATCACCCAGTCGCCGACGGTGAACGGTGCGGTATCGGCGACGTGCAGGGTGCGCGTCGGCTCCTCGATGTCGCGGGTCAGCGGGACCGCAGGCTGATCCTGTTCGTCCTCGGAGTTGTGCCAGCTCTGCCATTCCGCCTTCTCCGGTCCCACGAGAATGACGGCGGACTGGCGCATGTCCTCGGCTGTGGAGGTCTGGATCCGTGTGCGTTCCGGACCCTCGCCCCGGAGCAGGACATCGTCGTGCGGGATGTGCAGGACTGCGCGGGAGTCATCCTGCGGTGAGACCGTGTACAGCCCCTCGGGGAGGTGGACGGTGCCCCCGCCCGCGGCGCCCACCGCGTCGATGGCGGCCTGGATGGCGACGGTGGAATCGGTCACGCCGGTCGGATCCGCCCCGAAGCGGGGGTGGGTCACGTCGAGTACCGGTCCGGGAACGGAGGCGGGCACGTCGCTTCCGTAGTGGTAGCCGGCGTAGGAGAAGTCGTGCAGGAAGCGGCCTTGGTCGTCGGTCATTCCCGGTTCCCAATCCTCGGGGTACAGCGCGCTGCGCACCGGTCCGGTGATGGGTGGCTCGGGTTCCTCGACCACCTCGTTGACCACGATCACGGGTGGGAAGCTGTTCTCGCGGGAATGCATCTGGACGATGGGTCCGGTGGCGACGGCGCGGCTGAACCGCAGGTCCAGGCTCTCGTCCCCGTTGGCCACCGCCTCGCGGAGGACGTCGGCGATGTCGACGTGGTGCCAGCGGTTGGCTTGGTCGCTCTCGCCGCCGATGACGAAGGAGGCGATTGGTTCCGCCTCCACCTCTGGCCTGGTGTTCCACGTGATGGTGTCCTCGGTCCAGTCACCCACCACCCTGTGCACCAGGTTTTCCGTGCTGTCCGGCCATTCGTCGGCGCCGCCGCCGCTGACCCGGCCGAAGAGGCGCAAGGAGGCGGTCTCGACATCACCGTCGGCCAGGCTTGTCAGGTCGAAGCGGGCGAAGGCCTCGCGCGTGAATCCGCTGCCGCCCACCTTCCATTGCAGCAGGTTGGTGCCGCCATGGGTGTCGTCGGCGTACTGGCCGTCGCGCACGAGCGCGTCGGCGGTGGCCACCAGTTCGGTGTGTGGCGCCGGGTCACCGACGACGGGCTCCCCGTTGATCTCCAGCACGGGCCCGTAGCCCGATTCCCGGGAACCCATCTGCGGCAGGGGGCCCGAGGCCTGGTGCCTCACCAGCGCGATGCTCAGGAGCTCCTCGTTGGCCTCGACGGTGTCCGCCACCAATTGCGTCAGGTCCACGACGTGCCATGTGGCCGGCTGGCCCTCGGGCACGTCGAGCGTGAACTCGGTGGCAGCGTCGGCGGGCAGTGCGGGCTTGTTGTTCCAGGTCAGCGTCGACTCATCCCATGCCGGGTCGACGGCGTAGACGTGCGTCGCGACGGCGTCGGGGTACTCGCCGGAGCTGCCACCGCTGACGCGTCCATGGAGCCACAGGCTGGCGTTGTCCACCTCGGACAGTGCAGAGATGTCGAAAGTGAGGTATGCCTGCCTCGCGAAGTTCGCGCTGCCTGCCTTCCACTGAAACTGCGAGTTGGAGCCGTAATTGGTGCCGGCGTGCTCGCCGTCGCGGACGAAGGTGTCGGCCACCACCGGTGCGGTGACGGCGCCGGGTACGGGTTCGCCGGATGCGCCGGGAATGGTGACCGATACCAGGCCGATGGCCGCAGCGGCGGCAAGGATGGGTATGCGTCTTGATCGAAACATCAGTGTTTCCCTTCTCGGGTGGGGGATGGTGATGTGAAGGTCGGGCGGCGCGACGTGGCTGCTACGACCCGATGGGGTTCAGCGCCGGCGTTTCGAGGGCCTCGACCCTCGGCGAGCGGCTCATGGCTTTCCACATCGACCCGAGGACCCAGGCAGGCACGCTGAGTCCGCAGGCGACGGTGATCGGGGCCAGGATCCACACCGGCGTGGTGGCTATCACCAGCAACACGGTGGTGGCGGCCCTGAGTGGGTGGCGCAGGGCCAGGCGCAGCATTTCATCTGTTACGTCGCCACGGGTGGCTTCCATGGACAAGGTGGCTGCCGCACGCACGTAGCAGTTCAGCAGGGCGCCCGCCGCCCAGTAGACCGGCAACAGCAGGCCTACGAAGAACACCCGGGTGGACGCGTCGAACACCTCCACCAGGACTCCCACGGTGGCCACGCCCGCTATCAGGGCCGTCCAGAACGCCAGGGTGGCGGGAAGGTCCCGCCACCAGGTGCGTCGTAGTTGCCGCAGCACGGTCATCCCGGCCTCGTCGGCGTATTCGTCGAGCCGGGAGGTGACCCGCTGGTTGCCTGCGAACGCGGGTACCGCGCCCACCAGGAGGAACACTCCCAGCAGGCCGGCCCAGTTGGCGGCGATGAATGCGGCCGGGATGCGGACGAACTGCAGCAGCTTCATGGGCGTCTCACTTGATCCCCGAGGCAACCATCGCGTTGACGAAGCTGCGCTGGAAGACGGCGAACAGGAGAATCATCGGTAGTGCGGCCATTGTGGTGCCCGCCATCAGGAGGTTGAATTCGGTGCCCGCCTCCTGCCGGAAGACGGCCAGTCCCACCTGGACCACGCGCATCTCGGTGCTGGTGGTGACGATCAGGGGCCAGAGGAAGTTGTTCCAGCCCTGTTCGAACGACAGCAGTGCGACGGTGAGCATGCCGGGTTTGATGAGGGGGGCCATGATGCGGGCATAGATCCAGAACTCGTTGGCGCCGTCGATGCGTGCTGCTTCGATCAGTTCGGTGGGTGTGGAGACAAAGAACTGTCGGAACAGGAAGATGTTGAACGGGGAGACGAGTGCAGGAACCAGCAGGGCCCACCAGGAGTCGATCCAGCCGATGCCGCCTTGGCCGAGGAGGTCGTTGCCGCCGAACAGTGGCATGTGTCGGACCATGAGGAACTCGGGGATCACGATGGCGTAGAAGGGGATCATCATGGAGGCCAGGATGAACATGAACACCGGCGTAGCGCCCTTGAACCGGAGTTTGGCCAGGGCGTAGCCGCACATCGAGCCCAGCACCAGGTTGGAGATGGTGTGCACGATCGCGATCGTGAAGCTGTTGCGGGCGTAGACCAGGAAGGGTGCCCTGTTCAGTGCGGTGCGGAAGTTCTCCCAGTGCCATTCCTGGGGCCACATCGACATGTTGGGGGAGAACAGCTCCTGAGTGCTGCGCACTGCTGTGAGGACCATCCACACAAACGGTGCGGCCATGGTGAAGGAGATGATCGCCAGGACGATGCCCAGGATGAGGCGTTGGCGGCGTTTGCGCACCGATGCCTTCCTCTTGAGCTGCCGGGAGCCCTTGAGCGGTGTTGGCGAGGTGGGTTGCACGCCGGGGGGCGTGGGGTCGGTGGTCAGCAGGTCACTCATCACTGCCTCCGGTGAGTTTGCGAGAAATGATGGTCAGGACTACCAGCACCAGCAGCAGCACCATGGACTGGGCTGAGGCCAGGCCCATGCGGAACTGCTGGAAGGCGGTTTGGTAGATCTCCCAGGTGATCACGGTGGTGGAGTTGGCGGGACCGCCCTGGGTGAGGACGAAGATCAGGTCGAAGGTCTGGAAGTTGCCGACGATGGAGGTCACCAGGATGAAGAA